>DJDY01000218.1:3257-3682 GCA_002435585.1 Lachnospira sp. UBA5912 | reverse complement strand
CGCATAACGTCAATACGGATATCCTTATCATCTATCTGGATATCAACTTCTTCTGCCTCTGGCATAACTGCTACAGAAGCTGTTGAAGTCTGAATTCTTCCGTTAGATTCTGTTACAGGAACTCTCTGTACTCTGTGTACACCACTTTCATACTTCATAAGAGAGTAGGCACCCTGTCCCTTAACCATGAATTCTACTTCCTTCATACCGCCGATTCCTGTTTCATCAGCATTGACAACTTCTATCTTCCATCCCTTTGAATCTGCATAATGTGAGTACATGCGGAAAAGCTCTGCAGCAAAAAGTGCTGCTTCCTCACCGCCTGCACCAGCTCTGATTTCAACAACTATATCCTTATCATCATTAGGATCCTTTGGAAGAAGAAGTATTTTAAGTTTCTTTTCTAATTCTTCAACCTTCTTCTT
>DJDY01000218.1:0-3130 GCA_002435585.1 Lachnospira sp. UBA5912 | reverse complement strand
TGCTTACTTGCCTTATATTCTGTATAAGCTTCCACAATAGGTGCAAGATTACTCTGCTCCTTCATATACTTTCTGAACTTATCCTGGTCACTGACTATATCAGGATTACCAAGCTCCGCTGTTACGTCCTCATATCGACGTAATGTATCTTCCAATCTGTCAAACATGCTCATAGTATTCTGACTCCATTCTATATTACGATATCTATCCATCAAGTTTCTTTATATTATGTGCCGGCAGATAAACAAAAGTAAAAACATCACGACCTGCATTATAAGGTCTTTGCTTACCCCTGTTTAACACCAGTTATCAATAATATCTTGCAATAACAACTCTGTCAAGTCCTGCAAGATCTTTTACAACTTTAATATCATTATATCCATATGATGATAATATATCACTTACGGACTGTGCCTGATCATGTCCTATTTCATAGCACAGATATCCACCTGTGTTAAGATAGTTCTTAGCATTATCAGTGATTATGCGGTAAAACTTAAGTCCGTCAGAATCACCATCAAGGGCAATCAGCGGATCATGAAGCCTGACCTCATCGTCCAGCTCTTTTATAACCATGGTTGGTATATACGGCGGATTAGATACTATGATATCAAACTTCAACCCACTGCCTTCTAATGCTTCAAACATATTACTCTTTATAAACTCAACATATGGTACATGATTAATCTCTTTATTGTGTCCAGCAACTTCAAGCGCATCTTCTGATACATCTATTCCCACTGCGGCATGCTTGGTTTGTGCTGTATGCCCTGAGGCAGCAAGAGATATGATTATGCAGCCTGAACCCGTACACATATCAAGCACTTTACTATCTGGTGTTGCAAGCTTTACAACCTCATCAACAAGAACCTCTGTATCCTGTCTTGGAACAAGAACATGTTCATTCACCATATATTTTCTGCCATAAAAATACGTATATCCCATAATGTGCTGAAGTGGTATATGACGTGCTCTTTTTGATATATATTCAAGATACTTTCCCAGTGGTTCATTGTCCAGTTCATCTGTCGCATTAATAAGATACCTTGTTCTGTCTATACCTGTTATATATAGAAGTAATTCTAATGCATCATAATCAGCATTATCTATACCAGCCTGTTTAAGTACTCTGGTGCCATATCTTACTGCATCCCTGTACGTATGTATAACAGATATATTATTATTTACATTATTATACTTTATCATAATTAATGTCTGTCTCTTTCTTTGAATAAAGGCACATCATCTGCATTTATCTCTTCTTTTTCTTCTGTATCTTCCGGTTCTTCTATCTCGAAACCAGCTTCAACTTCCTCAACAGTCATATTATCTGATGCATCAGCTTCTGGTATACTCTCTGTAGTCACAGCATACTCTCCGTCCTCTGTACCATCAATCTTATGGACTGTTTCATATTCGTCTTCTATCTCAAAACCTTCTGGGAGTTCATCATCATCTTCTGGCTCATCATCAGAATTCTCTCCTAAGCCTTTGTTTGAATTATCAGCATTATTGTCAACAGAATTGCCATCTATATTATCATTCTGTACATTATCTGATTCACCGACAGTACTCTTAGCTGCATCTGGTTCCAACTTCTCATCTGCATTTTGTGTATCCTTATTTTTGTCTGCACCAGAATCAACCACTGCCGCATTATCTTCTTTATCACCTGCACTGCTGTTTTCCTCACCAGTGCTGCCATTGGTATTCCCCTCAGATTCATAAGAATCACTCATAGCTCCAGACATCTCTGTGTTATTTTTAACATCTGATGAATCGTTTTTGATATCAGTTGTATAAGAGTCCTGGCTATCAGCTATATCAGTATCTGATTTCACGTTGTCTAAAGAATCATTATTAGATACAGACTTTATCTCAACTGCTCTTATTGTCTCAGCTATCGCAGTCTCATGTGCAACCTTTTTAGCATCTATTTTTCTTGTATTCTTTGCCTTGTGTATAAGTTCTCCATCCATGGCAAGCTTAGCCTCTGATGCAAGCATGTCTGCCTCCGGATTAGGAGAATGTGCATAATATTCCTTTAAAAATGCTTTCCAGTCAAACACCTCTTCAACAGCCTTTATAGCAACTTCCACCATCTCTTCATCAGGCTCACGTGTTGTAAGTCTCTGAAGCCACATACCAGGTTTACTTAATGCTGATGTAAATCCATTGTCATTCTTTCCAGCCCATCTGATAAACTCATATGAAACTCCTGCTATAACTGGCACAAGTAAAAGTCTTATAACTACCTGAAGTGCAGTATTGTCAACTCTTATAAATATAAAGAAAACAATACTTATAAACATAACTATAAAAAGAAAGCTTGTTCCACATCTTTTATGATATCTTGAACTATTCATAACATTCTCTGTTGTAAGTCTGGCACCATTTTCTATACAGTTGATACATTTGTGTTCGGCACCATGATACATAAACGTCCTTTTTATGTCTTTCATGAGTGATATGACAAGCAGATATAATATAAATATGGCAACTCTTACAAGCCCCTCTATAAAATTAAGAAGTGTCTTGGATGCAACATAATTTTTAACGAGTCTTGAAACAAAATATGGCAGCAGCATAAAAAGACCAACAGCCATAAAAACAGACAATATAACTGTAAATGCCATAAGCACAGATTCAAACTTATCTTTAAACAAAGACTTTCCTATCTCATCTGCCTTAGTTTTCTTCTGTTCTTCAGGATCATCATAAAATGATGCTGAATAATTGATAGTTGATATTCCTGTTATGAGAGAGTCAACAAAACTGACGACACCTCGTATTATAGGATATCCCATCCACTTATGTTTTTCTGTCAGTAGTCTGCATTCTCTTACTGTAACTTCTATTTCATGGTCAGGTTTTCTTACGGCAATAGAATACTTATCCTTATTGCGCATCATAATCCCCTCTATGACCGCCTGTCCACCTATTCCTGATGGTTTCATAGTCCACACCTCCTGCTTTGCGGATTCATTCGTTCATAAACACAATATGAATCCGTACACGATTATAACACAATCGTTATTGATGTAAAAAAAAGTTGAGGTCTCTGACAACCTCAACTTCATGCTCATAACTAGTTATTAACACCATACTTCTTGTTGAACTTATCAATACG
>DJDY01000122.1 GCA_002435585.1 Lachnospira sp. UBA5912 | reverse complement strand
TGGCGTGAATAATTTAGGTTAATGTATAATTAAGGAAAAATTTATTAAAAATAACCATGTAAAATGTTATGATATAGTAA
Source organism: Lachnospira sp. UBA5912 (assembly GCA_002435585.1). Classification (GTDB taxonomy): domain Bacteria; phylum Bacillota; class Clostridia; order Lachnospirales; family Lachnospiraceae; genus Lachnospira. Next base: position 4,827 of record DJDY01000122.1, on the reverse strand, counting down.
ATTATGATATAAGAAATGAGGTGCTTATTATGTGTACAGCAGCAACATACAAAACTAAGGATTTCTATTTTGGAAGAACTCTTGATTATGAGTTTTCTTATGGTGAGGAGATAACTATAACTCCTAGAAACTACGAATTTAATTTCAGACATGCAGGACAGTTAAAGACACATTATGCGATTATAGGAATGGCTTTTGTGGCAGGAGGATATCCGCTTTACTATGATGCGGCCAACGAAAAAGGCGTTGGTATGGCAGGTCTTAACTTTGTTGGAAATGCAGCATATGAAGAACCAATACTTGGAAGTGAAACAGATGTTGTACAGGTGGCACAGTTTGAATTCATACCATGGATTCTTAGCCAGTGTGAATCGGTTATGGAGGCAAGAACCAAGCTGTCAGGAATGAGACTTACTAACACAGTGTTCAGTGAGCAGCTTCCTGCTGCACAGCTTCATTGGATCATAGCAGATAAGGATGATTGTATAGTTGTTGAATCCATGAAAGATGGACTGCATATATATGATAATCCTGTCGGAGTACTTACTAACAATCCTCCATTTCCTATGCAGATGTTTGAACTTAATAATTATGCAGGAGTTTCAAGAAAACAGCCGGAAAACACATTTGCCGGAGTACTTAAGTTAAATGCATACAGCAGAGGTATGGGTGGTATGGGAATACCAGGAGATCTTTCAAGTCAGTCAAGATTCGTTAAGGTTGCGTTTACAAAGCTTAATTCGGTATCAGGTAAGGATGAATGTGAGAGCGTAAGCCAGTTCTTCCATATATTAGGTTCTGTAGACCAGCAGAGAGGATGCTGCGAAGTATCAGATGGAAAGTTTGAGATAACTATATATACATCATGCTGTAATGCAACAAGGGGTATATATTACTATACAACATACGATAACCATCAGATAACAGCGGTAGATATGCATGAGGAAAATCTTGATTCATCACAGCTTATAAGATATCCGATTATAACTACTGGTGATGTAAGATGGCAGAATAAGTAGTGATTAACTAAGAATCATATTAATTCTATTGTAGATTTGTCAAGCTTATTTATAAGAATGTGTAATAACAAGAAAATGGATATTATATGGGAGGATTAGAGTTGAAGTACGATTTTGATACTGTAATTGACAGAAGACATACAGATTCTCTTAAGTGGAATGTTCGCGAAAATGAGCTCCCTATGTGGGTTGCTGACATGGATTTTAAGACGGCACCAGCTATTACAGATGCTATTATGGAAAGAGCACAGCATGGAATATATGGTTATTCTATAGTTCCAGATGAATGGGGACAGGCATATAAGACATGGTGGAGTAAAAGACATAACTGGGAGATAGATACAGACTGGCTGGTATTTACGACAGGTGTTATACCGGCTATATCAAGTGTTGTAAGAAAACTTACCACGCCAAACGAAAATGTACTAATACAGACACCGGTGTATAACATATTCTTTAATTCAATAATTAATAATGGCAGGCGAGCGCTTGAAAGTCCTCTTGTATACAAAGATGGAGAGTACAGCATAGACTGGACAGACCTTGAAAGTAAGCTGTCAGATCCACAGACATCACTTATGATATTATGTAATCCTCAGAATCCATCAGGAAAGATATGGGACAAAGAAACTTTACAAAGAATAGGTGAATTGTGTAAGAAATATTATGTAACAGTGATATCAGATGAGATACATTGTGATATAACCGACCCGGGAAAGGAATACATACCTTTTGCCTCGGTATCTGATACATGCAGAGATATAAGTATTACATGTATAGCACCGACCAAGACATTTAATATAGCTGGTATACAGACAGCAGCAGTTGTGGTACCGGAAAAGAACCTAAGACACAAGGTGTGGCGTGCACTTAACACAGATGAGATTGCTGAGCCTAATACATTTGCAATATCGGCAGCTATCGCAGCTTATAATGAAGGTGCAGAGTGGCTGGATGAACTAAGATGGTATATAAGTAATAATAAAAAAATAGTATACGATTATGTGAAAGCAAACATACCGGATGTAAGTGTTGTCAAAAGTGATGCAACGTATCTGTTGTGGATAGACTGCTCAAAGCTGACGACAGACAGCAGAAGACTTGCATCAGATATAAGAAAGAAAACAGGTCTTTATCTGTCAGCAGGGACTGTGTATGGAAAAGGCGGAGAATGTTTTTTAAGGCTTAATATAGCGTGTCCAGAGAGTGTACTTATGGATGGACTTGAGAGACTTAAAAAGGGCATGGCTTGTTTTGGCGGTTTAAAAGATTAGAACTGTTGAGTGTTTATGTGATATCATTAAGTGGTGAATATAAATTTATATTTACAGTTAGTTATTTAGTGAATGTAGAAAATAAAATAAAGCGTTAAATAAAAAGATAGCAGCTGTTGCATATCATATGGTATTGCAGCAGCTGCTATCTTTTTTATTATGCATATCCGTACTTCTTACGATTAATAATAACGAATATGATTGATACAACAAGAGCCAGCACTTCGGCTGCAATAACAGCAATCCATATGCCATTGATACCAATGATAACAGGAAGCAGAAGTATCATAATTATCTGGAATACGAACATTCTAAGGAATGAAATCATAGCAGATACAAATCCGTTGTTAAGTGCTGTGAAGAACGATGATGCGAATATATTAAGCTCACTTATAAGATAAGAAAGTGAATATATTCTTAAGGCAGTTGTAGTTAGTTCAAGTAACTTAACATCATAGCTTACAAATATACTGGCAAGATACTTTGCAAGGACTTCAGCAAGCAGTGTCATTACTACAGATGAAATAATAAGCAGTGTAATACTATGCTTAAAAAGACTCTTAAGTTCCTTTTTGTTTCCAGCGCCATAATGGTAGCTGATAACAGGCGCACTTCCGACTGAATATCCTATATATGTGCCGGAAAATATGAATCCGACATACATAATAATTCCGTATGCAACAACGCCATTAGTTCCTATGTACTTCATAAGCTGCATATTATAAAGCATATTGACTAAAGACATAGACATATTTGTAACCATTTCCGATGAACCATTTATACATGTCTTGATTATGATATCCCTGTTAAAACGGCATTTTTTAAGGTGAAGAATATTATTCTTTCCACTTGCAAAGTAAATAATTGGTATGATAGAACCAACAAACTGGCTTATTCCAGTTGCAAGGGCGGCACCAAACACACCAAGTCTAAGTACATATACGAAAAGAAAATCAAGAAACATGTTAGTGAATCCAGCAAGGAGCGTAACAGCAAGTCCTAGCTTTGGTTTTTCAGCCACAACGAGAAAACTCTGAAATGCATTCTGCAAAAATAAGCCTGTCATCATAAAAAAGATAGTTCTTCCATATATAACACAGTTGTTTGCAATATCTCCTTTAGCTCCAAGAAGTATGGCAATAGGTCTTGTAAAGATTATTCCTATAACAGATAGAATAACACCACTTACTATACACAGATATATAAGCATTGAGAAGTACTCGCTTGCTTTTTCTAGCTTCCCTTCGCCAAGTGTTTTAGAAACTATGGCACTTCCGCCGGTTCCTATCATGAAGCCAACAGAACCAAGTATCATGATAACTGGCATTATAAGGTTTACAGCTGCAAATGCATCACTTCCTACACAGTTAGATACGAATACGCCGTCAACAACACCATAAATAGATGTAAATATCATCATGGCTATGGTAGGCAGAGTGAATCGTATGAGTTTACTATATGAAAAATGATCTGATAATTTGATTTTCATTATTTGAATCATAGTCCTTTCTTAGTGAATTACAGGTTATTAATAAGCATTTCCAACTGCTTAAGATGTTTGAAAGATATATCAAACATGGTATCAAGTTCTTTTTGTTCTAAGCCTGAAAAAGATTGCTTTTCAGCCTCAATCACAGGGTTTATAAGTTCATCTGCCAGTATACGTCCTTTATCAGTGAAAAAAAGCTGCTTGCTTTTTTTGCTGCCTGGTGCAAGCTTAAGGGTGATAAGTTCCTTTTGTTCCATGGTTTTAAGCGCAGAGTTTATAGTCTGTGCACTATAAAACCATTCTTCACATATATCTGTCTGGGTGATACCCTCGCCATAATAATATATAGAATATAATATCCAGAAGGTTGTATCAGATACGCCCTTTGAAACAGCATAATTGTGATATATAACGTTAGTTTCCTTACATATTTTATTAAAAAGCCGGAGACTGTTGATGTTATTATTATTATTATTATTGTTATTGCTGATGTTATTATTATTGTTATACTCTGTTTTTATGGATGGCTGGCTCATATTATCCCTCATTTCTGCGCACATGTATGCGTATGTTGATATTTTTGATACTTATATCTGTAATAAAATGTATAAATAAAAATACTCCGAAATCGGATAAATATGAATATACTCCGAAATCGGATAAAAGTCAATGGTGAAAATTAAGAAGTCAGAAGAATATAGCTGTAAAATATTGCATAATAGTTGGAAAATTAGTAGTAAAGCCACTATATAAAATAAAGATTATCACTATAATAAATATATATAATTAGTCATACTTCATATATACTTATGAAAATTTTACACATTTCTTAGAAATAATTGATATAAAAAGTTAAAAACTTAACAATTTAAAGGTTGCTTTTTGCAAACTGATTAGGTATACTATCAAAAGAATGTGGTTAAATCCATTTTCTGTAAATTACTATAATACTTGTATACATTTATATAAGTAAGGTACGCAGGTATATAAAGTACTACAATTAAAGAAAAGAGGTTTAATGTAAAATGGCAAACGTTGATTTAAG
>DJDY01000202.1 GCA_002435585.1 Lachnospira sp. UBA5912 | reverse complement strand
TCAGTGACTTCACTAAACAGTAACTTATCCTATTTCACTTCCAGCCACAATATCCTTATCAACTGTCACAACTGAAAGATTATCCTTATCATCCATAGCTGCAAGTATCATACCCTGTGATTCAACGCCACATATCTTACGTGGGGCAAGGTTAGTTACTACTGCAACCTTCTTTCCAACCATTTCTTCTGGCTTGTAGTACTGTGATATTCCGGATACTATCTGTCTCACTTCATCACCAACACGTATCTGTGAGCAGAGAAGCTTCTTAGCCTTCTTTACTGGTTCACACTTAAGTACTTCACCAACCTGGATCTGTATCTTTGAGAAATCGTCAAATGTTATCTCTGGCTTTTTCTCAACTACTGGATACTCTGTAGCTCCATTAGCTTTTCTCTGGGCTTCCTGAAGCTTTTCAACCTCTTCCATAACTACATTTATATCAAGTCTTGCAAAAAGAATCTCTGGCTTGTCTGTAACCTTTTCTCCTGACTTTCTAAGTCCGAACTTATCAAGGTCATCAAAGTCTCTCTCTCCTTCTGCAGGGTTATCTGGATAAAGCTGCTTTAATATGCTTTCTGTTGTGTTAGGCATGAAAGACTTAAGAAGATTAGCACCTATAGTTATGCTTTCAACAAGGTTATAAAGAACCTCTTCAAGTCTGTCCTTCTTAGACTCATCCTTGGCAAGTGCCCAAGGCATAGTCTCATCTATATATTTGTTACATCTCTTGAATAAAGAGAATACCTCTGTCATAGCATCTGCAACATGGAGTGTGGCCATCTTATCCTGAACCTTATCTCTTGTTGCTGTTACTACAGCCTTAAGGTCAGCATCGAAATCAAGGCTTGCACCATTCTCATCAACACCTGCTCCCTCACTTGTAGCACCTGTCTTAGTAACAACACCACCAAAATACTTGTTAGACATGGCGATAGTTCTGTTAACAAGGTTTCCAAGTGTATTGGCAAGATCTGAGTTCATACGCTCAACTAAAAGTTCCCATGATATAACACCATCATTCTCAAATGGCATCTCATGAAGAACAAAGTATCTTACAGCATCTACACCAAACATATCTACAAGGTCATCTGCATATATAACATTTCCCTTTGACTTACTCATCTTGCCATCGTTCTGTAAAAGCCATGGATGACCAAACACCTGCTTAGGAAGTGGTTCGCCGAGTGCCATAAGGAATATAGGCCAGTATATTGTATGGAATCTGATAATATCCTTACCGATAAGATGTAAGTCTGCTGGCCAGTACTTCTTATACTGCTCACTTGAGTTACCATCTGCATCATATCCAATACCAGTAATATAGTTAGTAAGGGCATCAAGCCATACATAAACTACATGCTTAGGGTCGAAATCTACTGGAATACCCCACTTAAATGATGTTCTTGATACGCACAGATCCTGAAGTCCTGGAAGTAGGAAGTTATTCATCATCTCATTCTTTCTGGATACTGGCTGTATGAATTCCGGATGAGTATTAATATGCTCAATAAGTCTGTCGGCATACTTGCTCATTCTAAAGAAATATGCCTCTTCCTTAGCTGGCTTAACTTCACGGCCACAGTCAGGGCATTTGCCATCAACAAGCTGGGATTCTGTCCAGAATGATTCACAAGGTGTACAGTACATTCCCTCATATGAACCCTTGTATATATCTCCCTGATCATAAAGCTTCTTAAATATCTTCTGAACCTGTTTTTCGTGATAATCATCAGTAGTTCTTATGAACTTATCATATGATGTATCCATAAGATCCCATATTCTCTTAATCTCAGCAGATGTTTTATCTACGAATTCCTTAGGTGTGATTCCCGCTTCCTCTGCCTTAAGCTCAATCTTCTGACCATGCTCGTCAGTACCTGTCTGGAAGAACACATCATATCCCTCCTGACGTCTGAATCTTGCGATACTGTCAGCAAGTACTATCTCATAAGTATTACCAATATGTGGCTTACCTGATGTATATGCAATAGCTGTTGTCATATAAAATGGACCTTTACTCTGTGGCATATCTATAACCTCCATTTACCTTGTTTTCTCTAATTAATCATTTAATCCTGTTTTTTGTCTGTACAGGTTATCTAATCATTTAATGATAGTTAACTTTTTATAATATGTCAAGTTCTGTATATTTACATTTATATTACTATCCAGCACACATTCGGTTAACATACAGACGACATCAGCTGTTAAACACTAATCTCAAAAAGGCTGCACATTCCTTTATTATAATGTTATACTTTATATAAGCCACATCTGTGGTTATGATGTAACGGACACATGAGAACCGGCTGGCTGATGAGTTAATTATGATATTATTATAATATTAACATGCATTATCTAAATAGTTTTACCATCCTGTGGTATTCCAGCACTGTTCCCGGCATATAATGTGATGTGAGCAATCAATGCAAACAATAAAATTGTTATATTATTAATCATTATATTATTAACTGTTATCTCCATAACAAACTAAAACAACCAGTTAAATAGTGTGAAAACAGATTTTAACACACGGGATTTGTGTCTGCGCACACCTGACACAAACACGTTATGCGCAAAAAACATGCGCAGAAATGAGGATTATTATGTTTAAAACATTTAAAAAAACAATAAGTCTTGCAATGTCATTAATTATATCTGTTGCAAGTATATCACTTAGCGGGTGTAGTGTTCCTGATATAAAGAATATAACAAGGAATAATGATTCTTCAATAAACCCCGAATACTCTTACAGTGAAACTGATAATGATGCATTTAACGAATATACTGACGAATTATTCCGCGAAATCATAACTGATGACACTCTTTCGCTTCACACATTACTTGAACACCCTGACGAATATGGGATTAACGATTATAATATCACTCTTGGAAGAATAGACACCAGTAACCTTGATGATACATCTGATATAACCCAGTATATAACAGAGCTTAGAGCATTTGACAGGAATTCGCTGTCCAAAAAACAGTCAGTAACTTACGATTATATTCTTACTTATCTTGAGTCACGCCTATGCTACAGTGACCTTGACCTATATGGCTCACAGCTGACTCCTACCATTGGCATACAGATAGAACTTCCTCTTGTGTTTTCTGAGTACTCATTTCTTGAACAAAAGGATGTTGATGAATATCTTGAATTGCTGTGTGATGTTGATGGTTATTTTGAGAATATGCTCAAATACGAAAAATTACGTGCTGACAAAGGTTTCACCCTCGAAGATACATTACTTGATGATGTTATAAACTCATGCCAGTCTGTCATAGATTCTGTAAACCAGAACAGCTCACAAAACCGTCTTTTTATAGATGATTTCAATTCACGTATTGAAACTCTTAATTTCATATCTGACAACGATAAACAGAACTATAAAAGCCTGAATCTTGAAGCTGTGCAAGAGCATGTTATTCCTGGATATGAGACATTAAGAGATGGTCTTACCAATCTGAAGGGAACTAACCGTTATCCTGGTGGAATATGTAACTATCCTGATGGTAAGAGGTATTTTGAAGGCCTTCTTGAACAGACTCTTGGCTGGAGCAGGTCTGTTGATGAATACAACTCTCTTCTTGAAAGCTATATGCAAAACTATATGATTGTTATGAGAAAGCTTATACAAAAAAATCCTTCCCTCATGGATGATATCAATTCGTATTCATTTGCTGCCACCAAACCACAGGATATTATAGAAGACCTTAAAAAGAAAATAACTGACGATTACCCTTCCATTGATGATATCGATTATTCAATTAAATATGTATCTGAGGCACTTAGTGATTATGCCAGTCCTGCCATGTACTTTATGCCACAGCTGGATAACCCTGATATCAACTCAATATATATTAACCAGACTGATACAACCGACAGTGATATATATCCTACACTTGCACATGAGGGCTATCCTGGACATCTGTACCAGACACAGTATTTCTTAAAAACTAATCCTTGTCTGCTCCGCTCGCTTATAAAACCTGGCGGATATGTCGAGGGATGGGCATCTTATGTAGAGGTCCACTCATACGAATATGGTAACGGAAGTTATGAGCTTAACACCATTGCCAAATGTAACTACGCTCTGATACTCTGTCTTCATGCCATGGGTGACATAGGTGTCAACTACTACGGATGGGATGAGGCAAGATTATCCTCTTTCTTAAGCAACTGGGGATTTTCTGATGTTGATACAGCCCATTCCATGTATACATCACTTATCGCCAATCCTGGCAATTATTGCAAATATGTTCTTGGATTCATAGGGTTTGAGGAATTAAAAAAACAGGTTCAGAATGACCTTGGCAGCAACTTTTCTTTAAAAGAATTCCACCGTTACATTCTTGAAATGGGACCTGTCCAATTCGATATTCTGTTTTCTAACCTTAAAGAATGGGAAAAGAACTTAGTAGTAGTATCTTCCAGGGCAGCATAAACCTCCGCCACCAAGGCAGCAATTGCAGGCAAGATTAAGGGCTATCAGTTTCATGCACCAGCTACCCATGCTGCTGCCTGGATTCTGATATGTCTGCTGTCTTCCTGTATACCATTCGCCACCGCTGTTCATTCTCTGGTAAAACATCCTGTACTGCATGTTATCAGGTGCAAGCTCTACCGCGCGTCTTGCATGTTCCATGGCTGTTGCCTGATTACCTTTTCCTGCATTAGCCTGTGCGCTATAATAATACCATCTTGCATCCCTGTCTTCCATCCCGTTAAGGACATTTAAGGCTTCATCATAACTGCCACTGTTAATATAATTAGCCGCTGCTCTAAGATGTATGGTTGTCTGGTCATTACCATTCATATCAGAAGCACCATTACCACCATTGTTTCCTCCGTAATAGCCTCCGAAACCAAATGGTCCATATCCCCAGAAATCACCTCCAAAGTTACCATAACCACCATTCTGGTTATTATTCTGGTAATCTCCGTCATAGCCATAGCTTCCAGAACCACCTCTGTTCTGGCTGTATGATGATGTATAACCACCTTCTTTTTCTTTCATTATCTGGTTATACGCCTGCTGTACTATCTTAAACATCTCCTCAGCCTTATCCTTGTTAGGATTATTAATATTGGCATCAGGATGGTACTTTCTGCTCAATGTTCTGTATGCCTTTTTTATTTCTTCGTCTGAAGCATCCCTTGACACTCCTAATACTGAATACGGATCAGTCATAATTCCTCCAATATTTATCTTACATTAATCTGTATCGATTATTTGATATTAATTATCTTTCAAGATTTTTTAATCTCTTCTTTTTTCTTTTTACACAACTCGAATCTTGTCCATACTCCGGAATATATTATATTACGGAGCAGATTAGCATTTTCTATTATGGGTAATCTCTCAAAACCTGCTGCACACTGTGCCATAAGCGATTTTAATATATTTTCTACAAAGGCATCATAATCCTGTCTTTGTGAATAAGCCCTAAGCCCATTATATCTGCCTTTTTTATTATCTTCTTCCAGGTCTTCATATGCATCTAATATATATATGAATCTTCCAAGAGCGTTACCTATATATATAAGTGTATCCTTCCACTCATCATCTCTCATAAGTAATATCTGTGACATGATAATTCCAAACTGTTCTGACGGCATATCAACATTACTTTCACCCGACTTTTCAAGCTCACTGATTCTGTCCATGGCATTCTTTATAATATCAGCTTTACCGGCATGTACCGCCTCTATTCTTTTCACCTTACCAGATAATGTATCAGCAAGCACCTTTCGTGTAACCTTTCTGTCATCATGCCAGTCATCCATGCACTTGTAGTATGTCATAAGTACATTCATATCCGCGACATAACCTGATATTTCATTTCTTCTCACTGGATGCTTATGAACCGGATGTGCTATACATCTTGCCTCATACTCTTTTATCTGTGGCTCATACAGTCCCGTCAGAAGAAGCAGCAAAAATGTCATGTCATAACTAATAGACAGCTGCCCGTTAACTCCATACCGTTCTTTGAGTTCATCACACAGTCCACAATAATATGAGCGGTATATATCATATTCTTTAATCTTAAGCTCCGGCTTATTCACTACAACATATCCGTACATAACAGCCCCCGTTTCTGCTTTCCTGTTCTTCTAAAACCCCTGTTCTATGCAAAAAGCGAAAGACAGTATCCTTACTCATAAAGATACCGCTTTCGCTTATCATATAACATATTCAAAACTCACGTCAATCAATGCCCGAAAGATTAATAAATCTTTTAGAAAAACTGATCTTTATAATCAGTTCCCCATATAAGAAAATCTTCATAATCAGCCATTGAATTAAACTGCATATCATCTGTATCCACATCTTCATAACCATCGTCGTATTCTTCTTCCTCAACATCATAGGTCTTTCTATGAGGAAATGTATACTTGTGTATATCTGTTTTTCCATAATCTTCACCATCATACTCAGGGTACACATCAATCACCTCCATAATGGAAGTATCCCCCTTTGATATTGATTTATAATAAATGCATATGGTAATTATTAGCTATAAAAAGATTTGTTTAAAACGACAAACAGAAACACATCTTGGCTAATACCTAAACATGGATTTAATAATTCCTTATGATTCTATCCGCTAATCAGTATATAACTATCGCCTGGCTTCCCATATCTTCGTATCTTTCCTCTACCAGTGCTTTGTCATACTCGCATATTCCTCTTAAAGGATCTGCCATAATATAGCTGTCCTTGGTATATCCCATAAGCACCATTACATGCTCGTTAGATAACCATGGAATCAGCTCTCCATCAATATCAAACACTTCTGTCTCATGTGGCTTTACTAACCCCATAGTTTCCCATACTAACACCGGATGTCCCTGACTTACATATTCCGTTAACTCTTTATAATCGGCACCTGTTACATTGTACACATTAAGATCAGATCCCACTCTGTCAAGATACTTCCTTGCTGAGTTAACTATTACTGGCGCAAATGCTCCATATGCATATTCATTTCTCGGATTACCAACAAATGCTTTATAAGGAGATGTAATCTCTATTCCACCTTTATCCAGAAATTCATCTGCCATTGTAAGCTTATCAACATCATACCCAAGATAGTTAAGAATGCAGGTAAGTGCTGTAATCTCACATCCTGTTGGCAGTTCTGGATTCTGAAGCACACATTCTACATCCAGCCTTTTATATGTGCCAATCTGTGCAGATTCATCATTATACTCGGTTTTCTGTACTGTTTCTTCTGTGTTCACATCAGAATATTCATATATTGAATCTACACTTTTCAAAGCTTCCGTTTCGCCATGCATATAATCAGCCTGCATATATCCGTTTATCAGTTTTCCGTTTGTAAGTACATGAACACCTGCGATACAACCCACTGCTGCCGATACTGCAATTGCTGATATGATTACTTTTCTTATGTTATTTTTTTCTTTTTCGTATTTTTTTATTCTCTTCTCCATACATACCTCTTTTCTGGCAAAATGCTGCCAATCCCCACTCCGTTCTGTAAAAACTCTGTCAGACTGCATCACGGTTTTACAGAATATTTATTTGTCTATACTATTAATATAAATCTTTTATCTTACAATTCCCTTACAGTGGCAACATTGTGGTTATATATATTGAAATAATTGAAATTACCAGAAATAAGGCTATTACATACTATAATCATCAAATCAATAAGTTATGCATTGAAACTATGAAATACATCCAATATAAATGGTATGGGATTCATCCGAAAATAAGACTAAAAAGAAAAATAAAAACTCAGATAAAAAAGCAAAAAACAAAAGCCCCTCAACCTGGCTCCATCGACCAAATCAAAAGACTTTCCTAAGTGCACCGCCAGGGGTTCGAACCCTGGACACCCTGATTAAGAGTCAGGCGCTCTACCAACTGAGCTAGCGGTGCGTATTTAGTTGTTGTTTCACAACGCAAGTGTTATT
>DJDY01000026.1:19921-20559 GCA_002435585.1 Lachnospira sp. UBA5912 | reverse complement strand
AAAAATCTTAAAAAATCAAGATATTTCTTCTGTTCGTCTACATTATCTGGATATTTTCTGAATATGCAGTCCCATTCATCTATAATTATAATAAATGACTGCTTTTTTTCGCTATATATCGTTTCCAGTACATCTACAAGATCATTCCAATCGAAACAATCCACATCTGAGTATTCCTTCTTAATATCCCACAATAGTCTTTTCTGTAAATAATTTATTAAATCATCTATTGAAGCCGCCCTACTTAAAAAATCTATCATATTAATATGAATTACATTATACTTATTAAGATGCTCGTAATAATCTTGTTCTTTAGCTATTTTAAGTCCATCAAACAATTCTTTTGATTTGCAGCCCTTACTATAATATGCAACAAGCATATTTGCGGCCATAGATTTTCCAAAACGTCGTGGGCGGCTTACACATACATTCTTATGTTCACCACATAAAACTGAGTTAGTGAATTCTAACAATCCTGTTTTATCAACATATATTTTAGATTTTTTTACTGCATTATAGAATTCATCATTGCCTGGGTTTAAATATATTCCCATTGTTTATGCCTCCCCTTATAACGTTCATGTTTTATTTTTATTATATCATAATTTCCTTTTTTTAACCCTGCACTCACGAACCCG
>DJDY01000026.1:7506-19860 GCA_002435585.1 Lachnospira sp. UBA5912 | reverse complement strand
TTCTTTTGCGCTCATTATATCATTTTCTGTAATAAAAATAAAATATGATTCGTATAAATTTTCATATTTCAGGCATTCTAACAATTGGCTTATAATATACACAGATACACAAAATATGCGGCGTAGCATATTAGCATCACTATTCCGCAAGGCTTTCTTAGTTCCTTGTGCTTAAATGTGCCAAGCCATAACAACACGCCACTAAATATTGCAATTCCGGTATCTATTAAGAATTTGCTTTCAAACGGTACATTACATATCAATGCTGTAAGCCCCACCACAAATAATATGTTAAATATATTGCTGCCAACAATATTACCTATTGCTATTCCTGCATTTCCCTTTCTGGCTGCTGTAACTGATGTCACAAGCTCAGGAAGTGAGGTTCCAAATGCCACAATTGTTAGTCCTATGAATCTCTCACTTATACCAAAAAATCTTGCTATCCACGATGCACCACTTACTGCAAAGTCGCTGCCTTTAACGACCATAACTCCACCAACTACCATAAAAAGAATACATTTCCATACAGGTATATCCTTTATTTCTCCTTCATCCTGTACTTCTCCCTTCTTTGACATAACAAAAAGATAAACAAGAAATGCAATAAACAATAAGATGAACATTACTCCCTCTATAAAAGTTATAGAGGAACCAGTTATTCCAAATACAAGAAGCACTACTGTTATGCCTATCATAAATGGAATCTCATATAATAATGTTGATTTCTGGATTGCTACATTGGTTATAACTGCTGTTATACCAAGAATTATAAGAATATTAAGAATATTACTGCCAACGATATTACCTATCGTTATTCCAGCGTTATTGTTAAGTGCTGCTGTTATACTTACCGCTGCTTCTGGCATACTTGTTCCCATCGCCACTATCGTAAGTCCTATAATAAGCTGTGGTATTCCAAGCTTTCTTGCGATTCCTGCGGCGCCTTCAACAAACCAGTCTGCACCCTTAACGAGAAATAAAAATCCTACTAACAAAATAAATACATGTAAAACCATACGCTACCTCTTCTTTCTTAAATCTTAATTAATAAAGCCACTAAAATTCTTTTGTGATGCAGCAGTATGTCTTATATGTCCGGATTACTTTACATTCAAGCAATGGCGAACACAATATGATTCAATAGGATTTTCTTCAATAAAAAAGAGACTCCTACTGCATTACAGTAAAAGTCTCGCTATTTAATCACTTTCCGAGCTATCACACCTATTGTCTGCGATAACTGTACTGACGAAGAAGTGAACACGTTCTGGCTAGCTACTCCCTTTTAATTACATAAATAATAACAACAAAATTTTATGTTGTCAATGCATTTGTAAATATTACTTTAACTTGCCATATTCCTCATCGGTTACGGGTTCACACCATTCGTTAGATGTTTCTTCACCTGGTACTTCAACTGCCAGATGTGAAAACCAGCTGTCTGGCGCTGCTCCATGCCAGTGCTTAACTTCCGCTTTAATGTTGATGCAGTCACCTGGTTTCATCTCTATGGCTTCTTTACCTTCTTCCTGATAGTATCCTCGTCCGGCTACGCATACTAATATCTGTCCACCACCACTCTTTGCATGGTGAATATGCCAGTTATTTCTGCAGCCTGGCTCGAATGTTACATTATGTATACCAACCTGACTTGTAGATACTGGAGCAAGATAACTCTTTCCAATAAAGTACTGTGCATATGCTACATTTGGCTCTCCAATAGGAAATATCATCTGCTTTGCATGTGCTCGCATCTCTTCATCTTCATATGGAAGATCCCCTTCTGCTACTTCCCAGACTTCCTTTGCAAGATTAAACACAGCCCATGCCTTTGGCCATCCTGCATAGAATGCAACGTGTGTTATTACAGCTGCTATTTCCTTCTGTGTTACTCCATGTGCCTTTGCATTCTGAAGATGGAACTTAAGCGAAGAATCCGTAATACCCATAGACATAAGTGCTACTACTGTTATTATGCTTCTTGTCTTTACATCAATATCCTGATTGTTCCAGTTTTCACCAAAAAGCACATCATCATTAAAATGTGCAAATTCAGGAGCAAATTCATTAAGCGCTGCCCTTCCTGCTGTCTGTACTATCTTTTTCATTATATTTTACCGCCTTTCACAAAAATGCTATCAATCTCTATTTCATTTAAAATGCATATAATATTTATGATGTTAGAGCCCATGGTCTCATTGTGCAAACATAAACGACTTTCTGACCATTACATCATATTAGTTATATTATAAGCTTTCTGCCCAATCACTGATTTCCTGCTTTGACATACCATTAAGCAGCTTTCCTTCTGTTATTACCGCCTTTGGTGCTGATGGCTGTAACTCCTTAACAGTATTACCGAATCCACTTCCACCTGATGTCGCAAATAATACAATCTTCTTTCCTTCAAAATCGTATGCTTCAAGAAATGTATTTACTATTGTTGGTGCAACATACCACCAGATTGGGAATCCAAGAATGATTTCATCATACTCAGCCATATTAATATCTTTTTTTATAATTTCTGGTCTTGAACTCTTATCATTGCTTTCAATACTGCTTCTTGACTTCTTATCCATCCAGTTAAGGTCTGCCTTTGTGTACTTAACCTTTGGCGTTATTTCACATATATCTGCACCTGCTGCATTAGCTATTGTTTCAGCTACCTCTTTGGTAGTACCACTTGCACTAAAATATGCCACTAACTTTTTACTCATATACCTTCACATCTCCTATCGTATATAGTTTTAACCAGAATAAAGCTGACACTTTTTCTTTATAAGATTATATTAAATCCTTATTGCAGCTATGTCTAATACTTATAACGTATCATTTTATATGCCTTATAAGCATTATTATTTTACTCTTAATTCTCTGTACATACTGACACCATACATAATCTTAAGATGCATATTATCTGAATTTTTTCAAACCAAGATATGTATATAAAAAATATAGAAATAATATTTTTACTTATTGATTAGTATCTGACTGTATTTCATTTATGAATTTCTCAACTGCAATAGATGTCGGAATATTTCTACGCCAGGCTACAACTGTGTTAGAGGTTATCTTGGGATATATCTCTTTCTGAATAAGTGCATCCTCTCTCCAATATCTGCCGGCACCTCTTATTGATAACGAATAGCCTAATCCTGCCGATACCATAATAGCTGAATTAGTACCAAGATTACTTGTAAATGATATATTCAGCCTGTTGTAATCCTTACCGAACCAGTTTGCTATTTCGCTCTGGACACTTAAACGCTCTGGCAGAATAAGAGGCTTATCAAGTATATCTGATTTTTCTATATATTCTTTAGATGCTAAAGGATCATCCGGTCTCATTCCTACAACCCATACATCACTATCTTTAAACCTTATATAATCAAGTCCTTCTGTATCGACCGGCTCTAAAAACATACCAACATCTACAAGCCCTTTATGTAACATTTCATAGACAGTATCTGCCGTTGCTGTATGAATCGCAATCTGGACTAATGGGTATTTTCCCTTAAAGCTCTTACATATCTTAGCCAGCTTTTCAACAGCCATAAACTCGCCACACCCAACAGTTACCTTACCCTCTATACGTTCTTTAGATGGTTTTAACTCCTCAAGAGTACGTTCTTCTATTTCAAGCATCTCAAGTGCTCTTCTTTTTAATAGTATTCCCTCACTTGTAAGAGTCATAGTTTTCCCTGATCTGTCAAACAAGGTTACACCAAGTTCCTGTTCAAATGCTGCTAACTGCCTTGATAATGTAGGCTGTGTTATATGAAGCTGTTCTGCTGCACGTGTAAAATTCTGTTCTTTTGCTACCATTAAAAAGTAACGTAAAATCCTTAAATCCATACTAATCCTCATTTCTACGAAAAAAATGCTGGGACAAAATGCAGCTTTGCCCCAACATAGTTTTAATAGCTCTTATTAATAAACGTATGTAAATTTATTGTATATATTGTTACATTATGCAAATTACAAATATACTAGCAGTTATATCTGATCCAGACGGCATCACTATCAAATCTCTTTACATCCTTAAGCTTAAGTGATGTAACATCATGATTCATATCAAGTCCATCAAATACTGCAGGCATTCCACCTCTTCCATCAATTCCTGCACCAATCAATATACTTATTTCATCTAAAAGACCAGCCTCAAGGAATGCTGTGTTAATCTTAGGTCCTCCAACTATTCCCATTCTTGCTACATTAAACTGCTCACAAAGAATCGCTGATGCCTTTACAAGATCAACTCTTTCTTTACCACATGCAATCCATGAAATATTCTGCCTGTCAAGATATTCAAGATATTCTTTAGTTACACTTTCACTTGTAATTATAAGATATGGCTTATTCATACCAGATGCATCTGGCCAGAGCAGCTTTCCTTTAGTATCAATTATAACCTCGTAACCTTTTGCTTCGGTCTTTTTAGAAAAGCCCTCCTTACCATATATTTCACCATTTTCTGGTATGAATTTGCCTGGCTCTGCCATCTCAAGTTCTGCAGTAACCCTGCCGCTTACCGTTGTTGGTACGTTTATTTCTTCTAATGTTGTGTAATAATCAGCTACACCTTTTAACTTTGATGTCATGGCACAATCAATTCTGCCATCTATAGAAGTCATCATATGACATATTATGTATGGTTTTTTCATATTATTCAACCCGTTTTTATTCCTTTAATTCTGATTCAACCAGAACATTACTGTCCGGTCCTGTTCATATTCCTGCAATTCTTAATTTCCATAAAAGATTAAAGCTTGCCACCATATACAGGGAAGCCACTGCTCTCTCCATAGTTATCAATCTTCTTAAAGTTCTTAAGAGCTTCCATATCTTCTGCTGTGATTTCAAAATCAACCTCTGCATTACTCTTCATATGCTCTGGATTAGCTGTCTTTGGAAGTGCTATAGCACCAAGCTGAAGTACATATCTTATACATAACTGTGGTACTGTTACTCCATATTTGTCTGCTATAGCCTTAATCTCTGACTGGTTAAGAATCTCGCCATGTGCGATAGGTGAATATGCTTCAACTACTATTCCATTCTTCTGGCAATATTCAACCAATTCTATTGGCGTGTTGCTTATGTGAAGAAGAATCTGGTTAACCATAGGCTTAACTGTAGCCGTCTCTAAGAGATTCTCTATATCCTCCTGCTTGAAGTTAGAAACACCTATAGCCTTTAACTTTCCTGCCTTATAAGCATCCTCAAGTGCTCTCCAGGCTTCTCTGTTTCCCTCAACATATCTGTCATCGCTCTGGTTTACATCT
Organism: Lachnospira sp. UBA5912; assembly: GCA_002435585.1. Lineage (GTDB taxonomy): Bacteria > Bacillota > Clostridia > Lachnospirales > Lachnospiraceae > Lachnospira. The sequence goes on along the minus strand of DJDY01000026.1, from coordinate 14,572 downwards.
GCCCATGGCTGTGGAGAATGTATAATCATCATATCAAGATAATCAAGTCCCATCTTTTCAAGTGTACCGTTAATACCTGCCATGGCAGTTTCATATGTCTTATGTTCTGCTGCGACCTTTGATACAACGAAAAGTTCTTCTCTTTTAACACCACAGTTTCTTACACCCTCACCAACGCCGCGTTCGTTGCCATAAGCCTGTGCAGTATCAATATGTCTGTATCCAAGCTTTACAGCCTCCTTAACTGCATCTGCTACCTTTGAATCATCAATAAACCATGTTCCAAGTCCAAGCTGTGGAATCTTTACTCCATTGTTTAATGTTAAAGTATTATTATACATTTTGTTTCTCCTTTCAAATATCCATTTATTTTAAACTTATCTTAGTATTTGGACTTAACTCTAAGTCAATATATATTCGATAAATTTATTTTTTGTTTATAAATTCACTTAATCCACACCATTGTTTTTAAGCCACGCTGATACATCAGATGGCATACTGCTTCCACCACCATAGTGTATTGAAAGAGGTGTTCCCATCCTTGATGAAGGTACAAGCTTTGCTATTGCTGTACTTCCCCAGCCACCGCCAGACGATTGTCCACCTGCAGCATTACTTATAATACTTACCGCTATTACAGCCACTGCTAACAATATATAAGCTATATTTTTCTTTTTTATAAGCGCTTTATTTAAATAATAACCAACATAAACAAATGCTGCCATCATTATAATATTCTGAAGTATAATAACAGCTGCTGCCTTACTATAATCAAGCATTGCAAAATGTGTCTTCATAAACATATATGTATATATATGCGAGCTGCCAAAAATATAAGCTCCATATACTGCAATACCAGCTGCTATTATTCTTAATATCCATTCTACGGTCTTTTTTTTCGTCTTGATTTTACCTGCAATCATATTCCAGTGCAGTCCAAGATGAACCCCCATAAGGACAAATGCCCAGTATGAACATGACAGATGCAGCATTCTTGCTGTCATTAAACCTGACTTAATATTAAGAAATGCAAATACATGCTCTGACATAACAATACCGCTATAACCAGTAAGCACTATCGCAATAATTGTTGCAATATTAACTACAACTCTTAACACTCTTACAGCTGAATATTTTCCCTTAAACAGATGACTATACCATCTATAGTTTAATACATTGTGGATTATGAAAAGCACCAGCATTCCTGCTCCTAAAACCTCATGGTACCTATCTCCTGTAACCTGATATGCCATAACAAAAAGCAATATCAGGCTCATGCATATATCTACTGCAATTTTTATGCTTTTATCTTTACCTTTACTCATATATTAATTCACCCAATCCATAACTTCACTCTGACTTTCATTGCCACTAAATCTTTTTCCATCCTTCCAGATACCGCTCTTGGCAAGACTGTTAAGTGCAGCCATAAGACCTGTAAGTATTCTTTTCATTCACTATCTCCTTTCTGCATTTTTATTATCTTTTATTGTTATTTCTAATATAATATCTTTTTCATGCTATGTCTAATACTTATTTTGTTTGTATTATTATGCCTATAAAGCATTGTTATATTTTCTTTTATGCGTTAAATATTTCAGTTTTATTCAATCATATCATTCCAGTTTTTATGTATTTTTTTACCTTAATACTTGCTAGCTCATGCTTTGTACATTATAATGAATGTTCACAATTATTTTTACTAATTAAACGATATTAAATCGTTAATGTAAAAACAATATTTTATATTAGGAGAATGTAACTTGAATAAAACAATATCTTTAGACGGAGCAAACATAGATGCTATATCTTCTGAGCTTGAACATGAGCTCATAAATAATTACAAATATGATTCTAAGGATGCCAAAATAATCTGTCTTACAACAGAGGAAATATTACTTAATATAAGAGAAAAAAACGGGGAACAATATAATGTTAGTATTTCCTTTAAGAAACATTTTGGAAAATGCAGCATATTAGTCAGTTTCGATGGTGAAGCATATGACCCTAGAATGAACGACAATGAGTTAAGTGACCTTTTAACACTGTATGAGCTTATTCCTGACTATAGTTTCAAGAATGGTAAAAACACTGTATCAATCCCTGCAATAAAACGCAAAAAATCTGCCCTGCCTGGCATATTAACAGGGCTGGTCATAAGTATACTTATCATATTATTGTCCGAAGTAATACCTGGCACGGCATTTAAAAACGTTATTTCCTCAATTATAACTCCAGCTTTTAATACTATTATAGGATTCATATCCGCTATAGCCGGTCCTATCATATTCCTTTCCGTTCTTTCGGGAATACTTGCTATTGCTGATATTAAAACACTTAAATCAGCTGGTTTACGGATTGTACGTGATTCTGTGATATTATTAACGGTTTCTGCCAGTATAACTGTTTTTGTATCTATGAAAACCTATGGTGTACATATGCATAATGTGACAAACAATCTTTCTGACTTTTCAGCAGTTATTCAGATGCTGTTTGACATTATTCCAGTTAATCTGATATCACCATTTGTTAATGGAAACTCTATGCAGATAATATTTCTTGCAATTCTGTCAGGAATAGTTATTCTTGCACTTAATACTAAAATAAATGTAGTTAGCAACTTCATTTATGAATTAAACAGCATATTCCAGCAGATTATGATATGGATAAATAATCTTATACCATTATTAGTATGTGTAACTATTGTGCATATCTATCTATCAGGACAGGCTGCTATCATTATACGTTCTTTGACAACATTATGCATAATAATTGCTATTACGCTCCTTGCATCACTTTGTCTTGTTTTGTATGTCTCTATAAAATATAGAGTAAAAATTTCGATTGTAATAAATAAGATGCTGCCTACATATATCATAGGATGTACAACAAGCTCTTCCTCAGCAGCATATCTTACCAACTGCAATACATGTCGTAAGAAATATGGTATTGACGATTCACTTGTTGACTTTGGTATACCTTTTGGTCAGGTTATATGCATGCCAGGGTGTGCCATCCTTCTGATATGTATATGTGTATATCTGGCATCATTTTATAATATAGCCATTACACCAACCTGGATTGTTACCGCTATCATAGGCTCTGTACTTATCGCTATCGCAGCGCCACCAATCCCTGGTGGTGGGATAGCCATATTATCAACTATACTTACTTTACTTGGAATTCCTTTAGAGGGTCTTGCTGTTGCTGTACCTATTGAAATGATAACAGAATATATCGCAACCGGTCTTAATCTTTTCGCTATACAGGTAATACTTATTAAGACTGCTGATAAGCTAAAGAAATTGAATGTGGAAACACTTAGAAATAAATGATTTTATACGAAATTTAATGTAGCATGATATAAATGGTTTAATATGAATATAATTAATTGGACTGTCACTATAATTCTTTGATAGTCTCCCCCTAAATAAACAAGTTTTATTATTTCACTTGTCTACCTGGAGGGAAGCATATCAACTTCTTAATGTGGCAGTCCTATTTTTATATGATGTTTTAAGCATCAGAATAAATATCAGTTTTGAATCAACTAATCAACAATTCATGGTTTTTACAGCATGAACTCCTTTATTCTGTCTCCTTCTCGAACTCATTTGCAACTTCCTTCAAAAGCTCTCTTATTGGAAGGTGCTGAGGACAGACTTTCTCACATTTTCCACAACGTATACACTCACTTGCCTTACCATTGTGCACTGTATGTACCTTAGAATAATAATAGTCCGCATTCCAGTCATGGAATACTGTTTTTGCATTCATACATGCAAAAAGATCAGGTATAGATATATGTTTTGGACATCCTTCAACACAATAACGGCATGCTGTACAGGCAATCATATGCTTTGAATGGAAAACCTCTGCAACCTTTTTAACCGCATCCATTTCCTTATCATCAAGTGGCTTAAATTCCTTCATATAGCTTAAGTTATCTTCCATCTGCCCAATAGTGCTCATTCCTGAAAGAACCATCATAACGCCATCAAAACCTGCTGCAAAACGAACCGCATAGCTTGCTGTACTGCCACCATTAAGGTCATCTAATATTTTCTTTGCATCCTCTGGAAGATTAACAAGATTGCCACCCTTTACTGGTTCCATGATTATGACCGGCTTGTTATACTTACGACAGACCTCATAACACTTTCTGCTCTGTACTGCAGGATCCTCATAATCAAGATAATTGAACTGAATCTGAACAACCTCTATCTGTGGATATTCCTTTAATATCTCTTCAAGAACCTCTGCCTTATCATGAAAGGATATTCCAAAATGATGTATCTTTCCTTCTTTCTTTAACTCAAGTGCTGTCTCATATGCGTGACATTTTTTAAAATGTGCAAATATGTCTTTTGACTGCGCATGCATAAGATAAAAGTCAAAGTAATCAACACCACACGCCTCCAACTGACTTTCAAAAAATGGACGGATATCCTCCTGTTTATTAAAATATGGCATAGTCAGCTTATCTGTAAGTATATATTCTTCCCTCTTATGTCTGCTTGTAAGACATTCCTTTAAGGCAAGTTCACTCTTTCCCTCAAGATATCCATGTGCCGTATCAAAATAATTGAACCCCTGCTCTATGAATGTATCTACCATCTTTTTTGTCTGTTCAATATCAACATCCTTGCCATTCTCCATCATAGGAAGTCTCATACATCCAAAGCCAAAGTTCTTCTTTACTTCTTCAAAATACATATTCATTCTCCTTTCTTATCTCAACATATTATAAAATATATATTTTAATAGTTTTCTTCTTATGCACCCTACTATATATATAATACCACCTGGAGTTTAGTCCAAGTCAAGATTTTAAAATTATTTTTGTATTATTTAAAATTTCTGTATCTTATGATATACTTATTTTTATTATGGCAAAAGGCAGGAAGATAATATAATGAAGCTAAAAGCACTAAAAACCGCATTTCCATACACAATCCCAATACTTACAGGCTTCTGTTTTCTTGGATTAGCATATGGCATATATATGAATACACTAGGCTTCTCATTTATATATCCATTATTTATGAGTATGCTCATATTCGGCGGTTCACTTGAATTCGTCACAGCAACCATGCTTCTATCACCATTTGCACCTGTACAGGTGTTTATCATGGCATTTCTGATACAGGCAAGACACCTGTTTTATGGTATATCAATGCTTGATAAGTTCAAAGGAATGGGCTGGAAAAAGTTCTATCTTATATTCGGAATGTGTGATGAAACATTTTCTGTTAATTACACTGCCAATATTCCAGAAGATGTGGACAAAGGCTGGTTTATGTTCTTTGTTACTCTTCTTAACCAGATATACTGGGTATTAAGTGCTACTATCGGCTGTATTATCGGTTCATTGCTGACATTTGATACATCTGGAATCAGCTTTGTTATGACAGCTATGTTTGTTGTCATCTTCCTTGAACAGTGGCTTAAAGAAGACCACCACCTTGCATCACTTATAGGATTAGCCGCATCCGTAGTATGCCTTATAATATTTGGTGCTGATTCATTCATGATACCTACAATGATTGTTATTATTGTCTTTCTTACTATTTCAAGAAATAGCCTTAATCAAAAAGCTAATAACCTCAGCATTGATAAGTCAAACAAGTCAGTTTCTGCTAATAATAGTAATTAATCCATATATAACAACCTCACATTAATAATAAATTACAATAAAGTCAAGAATAAACGGAGTTTAACAAAACATGACTATATCACAACAGATAATAACAATTGCTATGTGTATAGCAGCTACAATGCTTACACGCTTTCTCCCATTTTTTATATTTAATGAAAATAAAAAAACACCAGCATATATACAGTATCTTGGAAAGTATCTTCCATCTGCTGTTTTTGGTATGCTGGTTATATATTGTCTTAAAAATGTAAGTGTATTACATGGAAATCATGGTATACCTGAAATGATATCTATCATTGTAACGGGAGTACTTCACGTCTGGAAACGCAATATGTTCATATCAATAGCTGCTGGAACTATATGCTATATGATTCTTATGCATTTTATCTTTTAATCTTTTAATTTTCAACTTATTATATATAATAGAATCACAATTTTTATATTATTCTTATACAAAAAGCCAGATAGATGCATCTGTAAATCATATCATATTTTGATACATCTATCTGGCTTTATTTCGTTCTATTTATTTTTTACTACATAAACTAATATAATATTTCAATGCTTCTTTTTCTGATGAGAATCCTCCTGTGGCATACTTATTAACACATGTATACCAGTAAAACTATATATCATGCAGCATATGAGCCCTTTGAATCATTAACACTTATAACTCCAAGAATATCTAACGCTGACCCTGAACCAAACAATGAATAATACCACCAGCAATCTGTATTTCTGAAATTCTTATATTCTAAAAGCTCGTTTTCAGTACTCTCCAACTGTTTTTAATTGTTCTTCATACATAATCAGGATTATATTACATAATATTAATATCCATTGTTTTATAATACCGCAAATATAAATCCCAAAGTTTGTACCCCTCGGTTTCTTACGTTCATTTACTTAAGTTTTCTTAGATTTTCATTTGTTATATTTTATAAATATATTTTTTATATTAACTTTCCTGTTTCTTTTAATTCATTAACAGCTTCATTATTATTTGCAAGATCATCTTTATCTGTTGCATAATAATCCTTATGGAATACTATATCCCATTCGAGGTAATCGGCAATACACTTAAACTGACCTCTTATAAGCTTATACTGTTCACTGTCAACTGGTGAACCTCCAACTGCTATAACACCAGCCTTCTTTCCCTTAAACTTTAAACCTCTGCAATATAACTTATCAAGCACAAGCTTTATCTGCGCTGTTATACCCCACCAGTAAACAGGTGTTGCAAATACAATCATATCAGCTGCTACAAGCTTGTCCACAACCATATTGGTATCATCCTTTGCAACACAGCCATTCTGCATCTGACAGACACCACATGCCATACATGGACCGACATTTACCTTATATGTATCTATAACTTCTACTTCATGCTTTCCATTCATACCT
>DJDY01000026.1:208-7416 GCA_002435585.1 Lachnospira sp. UBA5912 | reverse complement strand
TTTTCTTGGACTTCCGTTTAATATAACTATCTTCATAACTGATATTCTCCTTTATAAATTGATATTGCTCTATCTGCTGATTTATCTTTATTGTATTATAGCATTTTATTTATTTTATTATAGCTTTTCATTTATTTTTATTAATAAATCCATATGGAACAACTACTTTTTAACTATCTCTGAAAGATTATTCTGTATAGCACTGGCTATCTCAGGTTTATTCATAGAGTATATATGTATATGGTTAACACCGTTTGCAACAAGGTCAATAATCTGATCTGTAGCATATGCAACTCCTGCCTGTTTCATAGCCGCCTCTGTATCGCCGAATCTATCTACTATATTCTTGAACCTTTCTGGTACATTGCATCCTGAAAGCTTAACTGCATTCTTAACCTGTGCCTGCTTTGTTATAGGCATAATTCCAGGAACAACAGGAACCATTATTCCTGCCTCTCTTATTCTGTACATGAAGTTATAGAAAATATTATTGTCAAAAAACATCTGCGTTGTAAGATACTCACAGCCTGCCTCCACCTTTTTTCTAAGACCTTCTATATCTTCACTCTTATTTGCTGAATCAGGATGCACTTCCGGATAGCAGGCACCTCCTACACAGAAATCACCATTCTGCTTTATAAACTTTACAAGCTCTGATGCATGTGAAAAATCGGTAAACACTTCTCCCACATAATCCTTAGGCATATCTCCTCTTAATGCAAGTATATTTTTTATACCTGCTTCTTTCATATCACTTAATGCCTGTTTTATATCCTCTTTACCTGCACATACACATGTAAGATGTGCAATTGTTTCTACACCATATTTGTCCTGGATACTTTCTGCAAGCTTTATCGTAAGTCCCTTAGTACTTCCACCTGCCCCATAAGTAACACTCATATAGCTTGGTTTTAGCGCCGCTATCTGTGTAGCTGCTGCCTCAACACTGGCAAATTCCACATCTTTCTTGGGTGGAAATACTTCAAAGGATATTGTTGGTTTGTTCTGCTTCAATACTTCTGTAACTTTCATGTATATTCCTCATTTCTTAAACTATTTATCTGAAATATAATATTATGTTCAAAAGACTAATTCTATCTCAAATTAAAACACTCTAAAGCACTTTATATTATTTTATAAAGTACCTATCTAATATAGGTTACTATTAATCAAAAACATTTTCAAGCATCGATTAATTATAATCGATAATTTTAAAAAAATCTTTTCCAAATCATTTTTCAATCTTTTTTTATCTTTTTTATCTTAAAAACTTTATCTAACAGCTCGACCTGTAGTTAACTCCAGATGTTATAACTTAACTGATAATACGATGTGAGAGGCATAATAAATGTATACACAATATTGCAATTAAATACATAATACAGGAGGTATAAACTATGTATAAATTAAACAAGACTATCAAAAAGACATTAGCGTACATACTCACAGCTGGAGCTATTCTCGGACTTACAGCCTGTGGCAGCACAACTGCCAGTTCTGATAACAATGGTACTTCAAAGACTGTTGCACAGTCACAGTTCAATGGTGAAAGTGATAACAATTCGTCTTCTAATGATAACAACGGCAGCCTTAATATTAACAGCTCTGATAATAATTCTGGCAACAGTCATATCCTTATTGCATATTTTTCTTACTTTGATAACACAGAATCCGATAAAATAAACTCTAAAACATATGCCGATTCTTTATGTTCTGCCAGTGTAACCATGGTTAATGGCAAAAGAAAAGGTAATAACGATATAATCGCCGAATACTTAAAACAACAGACCGGTGCAGATGTATTCACTATTCTTACAGAACAGCAATACTCACCTGACTACGATAATGGATTAGTTGAACAGGCCCGTACAGATGGAAAGAACAAAGTTAAGCCAGTGCTTGCATCACATATAACTGATATCAGCCAGTATGATACTATCATCGTTTTATATCCTATATGGTGGTATGATATGCCTATGGCTATGTATACATTTTTCGATGAATATGACTTTTCCGGCAAAACTATAGCACCTGTTGTAACTTCTGGCGGCAGTGGGCTTGTTGATACTGTTAAAACAATAAAGCAGCTTGAACCAGGGGCTAAAGTAACCGATGGTCTGTCAATCATGCAGGATAAGGTTGCTGATTCTGGTTCTGATATATCAGCATGGCTTGCTAAGAATGGGCTTAAATAATTAAAAGATTATATTAATTGTTTTTGACTCTTGCCACATATTATGGTATCAGGGTTGATTATTTCATGTCCGAAATATTCAATCCTGATATTTTCTATGTATATTCTTTTATTTACAAATATGCTCTTTTAACACCTTAGTCCCGTTTTGTATGACTATAAAACCTGCTAATTATATCTGTAACTCCCATAAGGTCAGATGCAAAATATATATCCTTCTGGCGCTCTTTAGTTGACAAACCCATCTTTATCATATGTGAAAGCAGTTCTTTCATACTGTCATAATATCCGTTAAGATTATAGAATATACATGGTGCATCAAGCTGGTTTAAAGACAGCTTTGACATAACCTCAGTTATCTCTTCAAGTGTTCCTGTTCCACCTGGAAATGCTATAAATGCATCCCCAAGTTCTATCATCTTTGTCTTTCTTTCTGTCATATCTTTAGTCACAATAAGCTCTGTAATATCATCATATTGCACTTCTGCATCCACGAAAAACTGTGGTTCAACACCAGTTACTTTACCACCTGCCATAAGCACACTTTCTGCAAGTTCACCCATAAGTCCTGTTTTAGAACCACCATATACAAGCATATTCCCATTTTTTCCTATCCAGGTTCCAAGTTCTCTTACTGCTGTAGTAAGCGTATTATCTATGCCTTTATTAGCTCCTAAATATACTGTTATATTCACTGTCATGTACCTCTCGTTATCTTTTCTATATACTGCTTTTTCCATATTCATTACAAGTCTGCATCTTGGGGATTCTCCACTCTTAAAAGCTCAGCCCTGAACATAAGTCTCCTTGTTCCTCTTATATTCTCAAACTTTATCTCATAAGTCTGTGTCACCTTATCTATCTTTACAATCTCACCTTTTCCAAACACTTTGTGTTCTACTTTATCTCCAACTTCAAACAAAGCCTTTGGAAGCATCTGACAAGACTCGCCACGAATCACTATCCTGCTGCCATTGATACAATCAAGCAGGTCCGTATCTATATCACTTAAAAAAGCTGATGGTCTTGCATAAAACCTGGCATCCCTTTTTCTATAGGTACTAAGATACAACATGTTCTTAGCTCTCGTTATGGCAACATATAATAATCTTCGTTCTTCTTCATACTCATCCTCGTTACGCAGTCTGTTACTTGGAAACTGTCCCTCAACAAGTCCTGGTACAAACACAGTGTCAAACTCAAGTCCCTTTGATGTATGAATCGTCATAACCTTTACAACATTATATTCGCCATCATCATCCTGGGCCGAAAACAATGCAAAATGGCTTAACAAATCGGCAAGCTCTACTTTCTCCTGATTATCATCCTCAAGTGCGGTTATAGTTCTTATAAGCTCTGATACATTATCAAGTCTTGTCTGGTCTATATCCTGTTCAAGTGCCTTCCTATACCCCATATCAAGACACCGGTTCACTATATCTGTACAGCTATAAGCAGCATATGTTTTATGCAGCTCACACATATCTTCATAATATGATATAACAGCTTTCTGAGTTATGTTCCCGGCTTCTATCTGTCTTCCAAGTTCAGTAAAAAGACTGCACCCATCGTCTTCTGCTGCACTCTTTAACTTCTCCACCGATTTCTTTCCAAAACCTCTTCTTGGTCTTGATATTGTGTATAAAAAATCCATATCTGTAAGATTATACACCATTCTCATATATGAAAGCACCGTTCTTATCTCTTCACTATCATAAAACTTGGCACCACTTAATATCTTATATGGAATCTTTCTTTTAACAAATGCTTCTTCTATTGACCTCGTCTGTGATGCCGCCCTTACCAGCAATGTATGGTCACTATATTTCATATTCTTTCCAATATCATCAAGTATTGTGTCTGCTATCCATAATGACTCTTTTTCTTCTGTCTCTAAAGAATTAAATACCGGCTTACACCCATCAGGTCTGTTAGATATCATCTGCTTTTCTAACCTGTTCTGATTAGCAGATATAAGAGACTTTGCTACATCAACAATCTGCGGAGTACTCCTGAAATTCTCGGTCAGGCTGTAATCCTTGGCATCTTCATGAGTCTTATCAAACTGAATCATATACTCCGGGTTGGAACCGCGCCATGTGTATATATTCTGGTCATCGTCTCCTACAACGAACAGATTCTGATACATACCACTAAGAATAGAAAGTAACATATCCTGCTTCATATTAACATCCTGATATTCATCGCACAGCACATACTGACACTTCTCCTGCCATCTTATACGCACATCCTCATCCCTGTTTAATATATATAATGTGAAGTTAATAAGATCTTCAAAATCAAGCGCATAATTATCACACTGCCGTCTAAGATAATTATAAAATATCTTCCTGTCCTGATTCTTTTCAAAAGCCGCTCTTCTTTTAAGTTCTGACTTATCGTAGCTTGCCATAAGTTCAACATATGACATATCCTGCTTTGCAATATCTATATCATTCATAATCTTCTTTGCAGTGTTATCCTTAAGCGATATGCCCATATCCTCTGCAACATCTTTTATCATATCTATCTGTGCTTTTTTATCAAGAATAGTAAATGTCTTAGGAAATGTAACTCTATGAATCTCCTCTTTTAAAAACATGTTACAATATCCATGAAATGTTCCTGTAAAACAGTTTGCATTATCTCCAACTATATCCTTTAATCTATGCTTCATCTGCGAAGCCGCTTTATTCGTAAATGTAAGTGCCACAATAGATGATGGTTCAACAAAAAGTTCCGTTATAAGATATGCTATTCTATATGTAAGTACAAATGTCTTTCCTGAACCAGGAACAGAGGAAACTCTTATATTCCCTTCTGTCTCGGTAATTGCCTTAACCTGTTCTTTAGTCGCCCTTTCTGGTATGTTCATATTTTCTGAATCTCCATAAATTTCTATAATCTTATTCGCTGTTCATATGTTGTTTATATTGTAGCATACATATAAGCCAGGTTCAAACATTTGTTCGCCGTTGATGGAGAAATATAGATAAATGTATATATATTCATATTTTCTTGTTATGACACATCTTTTTCTGCAGGCAGAAACATCCTTTTATACCTTTGACACTTACATAATATTATAGATATTTATCCAGCTGTTCTTCTACATTTTTTCTTTTCTTAAACTCAAGCTTATCATATATATTTCCCCTCGCTATTACCATATCAACATGCCTTAATGCACGTAAGTCCTCCAATGGATTGGCTTTTGTAACTATCATATCAGCACATTTTCCATTCTCTATAGAACCTGTTACATCACCTATTCCTGCAAGCCTTGCACTATTCAATGTTGCTGTATACAGTGCAAATGAATTGCTTACGCCAACATACTTATGGAAGTAGAACAATTCTCTCCAGAAATCATACTGTGTTATCCATGGACATCCGACATCATTACCAAGAACGACAGGAATATCATTGGCAAGTGCTGCCTTTGAATTCTCTATAATTCCCTCAAAAACAACATTACCATTATACTGCTCCACCTCTGATGCATTAGATATGCTTCTGTCAAAAAGAGCATATGGAAGAGCAGGAGATATAGTTGTGCATAAAAATGCATTTTTCTCTTTAAACAATCTTATTATATTCTCATCAGGTTTAGCACCATGTTCAATAGAATCAACACCACCCTCAAGTGCCACACGTACTCCCTCTGGTGACTCTACGTGGGCTGCTACCATATATCCAAGCTTATGTGCCTTATCGCATACTGCCTCTACCATATCCGGTGACATCTTAAGCTCGCCAGGTACACCTTTAGCTTTAGCATCCATAACACCACCTGTTATCATAAGCTTTATAATATCGGCTTTCTGCTCCTTAGCCTTATCTACCTGTGCTAGGGCCTCATCTATTGAATGGGCTGCAATAGCAACAGAACCTGCCATATGTCCTCCTGGTACTGATATTCCTTCATTAGCCGCAAGAATTCTTGGTCCTATGGCACTTCCTGCATATATCTCATCTCTTGCCCTTGTATCAAAGTCTGACAGACCTCCAACCGTTCTTATAGTGGTAACACCACTCATAAGCTCTGTCTTGGCAAAATTTTTTACCATTCTATATGCTATGGATCTTGTTAATGGATTGCCAAGCAGGTTTTTAACAAGCTTTTCATTATCTCTTTGTTTCTTCTGTGGTTTGCCGCTTCCTGCCAGATGAACATGCATATTGATTAGTCCTGGCATTATGTACTTTCCTTCAATGTCTATAATCTTATACTCTTTAGGAATGTTTTCATCATTCGTTATGCTTGCTATCTTATCGCTATCAACAAGAATAGAATATCCTTCCTTTACTTCCATATCTTTATTTCCATCAAGTATTTTCCCGTTTATTATCGCATATTTCATACTAATCCTCACTTCTGCGCATTTTTGCGCTATTATTCATTTCTTTAAACATTTACATTATATTTCGTATCAGATATGCAAGAACTATCTGCACAATAAGTATAGCTGGCACACCTATCACAAACTTCTTGTGTTTAGTCTTATGTCTTACTGTATACATAGCAATCAATGCTCCAACAGAACCACCTATAACAGCAAGCAGTATGAGAGTTCTTTCGGGGATTCTCCACGCATGATGTATTGCCTTATATTTATCCAGCGCATATGCAGCAAATGTAAATATATTAATAAAAATAAGCCATACATCTATTACCTTTAATAAATCCATATATTATCTTCACTTTCCTTTTAACAATTAAATTACGATTTTCTATTAAATTCTCTCATATTTTATGTTGTTATTTCAATATGTTTATCACATTTTTTGACGTTATTTTGGCATTATTTCACATTTTATGCTGTTATTCTGATGTATTCATCACATTTTATATTACTATTTAACTTTGATTTACACATTTCATGTCGCCGTTACGTATTACTATCCACTTTATACATAATCAGATATTTTCAATAATATTAACCTATTAGCCAAAATAATCTACAATCATCTACAACATGGCATAAATAAAAACAACCCTGCCATTATCGTT
>DJDY01000026.1:0-152 GCA_002435585.1 Lachnospira sp. UBA5912 | reverse complement strand
AAATCCTGATTGTACTTTATTCTAATAATTACATAGTTCTAATAAGAAGCATTTTTATCTGCAGAAAATGCCTATCTGCTTGAAATATTAACTAACAACCACTTCTATTCTACATCTTCAAACTGTGAATTATAAAGGTCAGCATAGAAACC
>DJDY01000215.1 GCA_002435585.1 Lachnospira sp. UBA5912 | reverse complement strand
GAATGGAAAAAGATTCTGGCACCAGGAAGAAAGAAGATAATGTATCTTTTCTCTTTCCCACTGTTTATAGCTACATATATTCCTATCAGTATCGTAGCATTATTTAAGAAAGTTGAATGGAAACCTATTCCACATACAGTTGTCAAGACTATTGATGATTTATCCATGTCGCAGTATAAAGAATAAACAGCAAAGTCACAATATATGTGACAAGTATCTATTCATTTTTATCGATATGAATATAAGGTTTAATCAAAATCCCATGACTATTATTAAAACAAGTCATGGGATTTTTTACATTTATATTATTTTATATTTTATTTTTCATACCCGGATTCTATATATGGATTATCTTTAACCCTATGTCCATATATACTTTCAAGCCATCTTATAACACCTGACCTGGAATTTTCAAATGGTGTTCTATGACTACACATAAACTTCTCTGCCCTAATCTTCCTAAGCACATCTATTTCTTCTTTAAGAATTCCAGCATTATATAATCTTTGTGAGCCTTTCTGCATTGCATATATTCCATCTCCAAGAAAACAATATTCATTGTTCACCTCTAATGCCATACTGCCTTTTGCGTGACTTGATGGCAATGGAAAAATATGAAGTGATATCTCACCATCATCTACATATACATCATCTTCTATTATGCTTCCAACATGTGTATGCTTATATGTCATCCTTCCCTGATAAATATTGCAGCATTCATGTCTTTCATATATATGTTCAATATTTCCTATATGATCATGATGAAAATGCGATAACACTACATTCACTTTTTTACATTGTAAAGCAGAAATGCTGTCATTATCACAACATTGCGTTCTGATATAACATTCTAACATGTCAGGTATATCAGGATGACTGCCAACATCATACAGCCATACTGCATCTTTGCCATTTATTATGACAACATTTGCCGACAATGGATTAACAGTTGGCTCTATATAAGATATATTATCGTCTAACCTGGTAATTCTTAATTCATCTTTTAACGGACACATTATATCCTCATTCCCATACCACAGCTCATACCTGTATCACTGTCCGGTATTTCTGATACATATCTTGCATTAAATTCTGCATTTACCTCCGATATTTCCTTTTTACCATCTATATACTCCCTGAAATACTCAAGCAAGTCCATTCCGCTGCTTTCACAGCCTTCGCACTCTTCCCATTCCTTCACAAGCTGAATTCTTTCTGACTTTGTTGTGTCCTTTATTAATGTACTTTTCATTATATTTGCCTCCATTTACCTAACTTACTACTTTCTTAACATGCTTCGCAACTATACCTGAAACCACTCCGATTATAACTCCTGTAAACACACCTGAAACTATAAGAACAGGCAGGTAAAATACTATCGCTTCACTTCCCATAATAAATACCGCAGCTATTATCTGTCCCACATTATGCATAACGCCACCGCATACACTTACACCTATGCACGAAAAAATATCGAGTTTTTTCATAATTATCATAATTGTAAGGCTTAACACCGCACCTGATATACTGAACAAAAAGCTGTTAATGTTACCAAAAAGAAGTGCTGTAAGCGCTATCCTTAACAGATTAATTACTATTGCTTCCTTAACACCGAGCACATACAGAATTGTAATAACTGCTATATTCGCCACTCCAAGCTTTATACCGGGGACTGGTATAGGAATAGGTATCACACTTTCTATATAACTGAATATCATGGCAAGTGCAGTGAGTACGCCACATAGTGCTATCTTTTTCGTTGATATACGATTATTCATTTATAATTTTCTCCATTTCTGCTTTAACAATCACCTTACCACAGAGTCTATAGCATCATCATCCTGACTACCCTTAATCTCTACAACAACTCTGTGAGGAAGACATACTATTGTTTCTCCTGTCCTGCTTATCTTACCTGTCTTGACACACAGCTCATCCGGACAGTCAGCCTCTGTCATACTTACCTTTCCATCCTTAATCACAATCTTATTTACTCCACCCTGATAGCCATTAACCTCAATAGTAGTTCCTTCACTGTTAAGGTCAAGTGTCTTAATCACCTGCCCATCAACCTTGATGACCGCATATCTGCCATCCTTTCTGACTGCATAATTAATAATTAAAAATGCTGCCGCTGCTATAACAACCATCGACAGCACCAGAATAATATCTCTTTTTAATCTCACTTTATTATCCAATGCTATACTCCTTTTTAATTTCTGGCACTTACGTTATATAATAGCATTTTATGTTTAAGTCAACAATAACTAACTTCACAAAATTATCAGGCTGCGATCATTTTATAACAAAAATATTCTGGCGTATATGTAACTATATTTTATATACGTCAGAATTTTGCGAATATAAACACAACATTATAATCATTTATTCATTATTTCTTGCCGTTTCAAACTCATCCCTGATTTCTTTTAGAATCTCTGGGTCAACGAGCACATCACATATCGAATCAGCCATTATCTTAGCCGCATAACTGATAGCATCATGTGCCGCCTCACTCTTTCCTGCTTTTAAGTAGCTTTCTGAATGTGGCTGTGCATCCTCATCTGTGAAGGCAATTCTTATGCATGAACCGGGAACCTCGTAAAGAACATTGCCAAAATCTGTAGAACCTGTCTTCTTTCTTGGAGGCGCTATTGCTGGTGCATGCTCATACTTTGCATTTGCCATAAGAAGGTCATTTACCTTATGACACACTATCTTGCTCTTAAAAGGAAGATCTCTCTGTATATCATATGTAGTATCTGTCATAAGTGCAGCACCTTTAAGTATATTGTAAAAACGCTCAACAACCTCATTAAGATACTTCGTACTGTATGAACGAAGTGTATATTCTGCGACTGTTATATCTGGCACAACATTAGGAGGTCCCCCTGCATTACGGATTGTATAATGCATTCTTGTATCATCCTTAACATGCTCTCTTAACATCTCTATGGCATGAAATGAAAGTAATGCAGCATCAAGTGCACTTCTTCCCTCCTCAGGACTTATCGCAGCATGGCTTTTTACTCCATGAAACGTTACCACGAAATTCTCAAGCGCCATACATTTTTCATCAACAGAAGTATTTGGTGAACCATGTGACATGAACGCAAGATCAAGTTCTTTCATATATCCCTTATCAAGCATAACAATCTTACCACCAAGAGTTTCTTCTGCGGGTGTACCATATACTACAAGCTTATATGGATAATCTTTCATACATTCTTTTACAGCAATAGCTGCCCCTATTCCTGCCGGACCCTGAAGGTGATGTCCACATGCATGTCCGATTTTTTCAAGTGCATCATACTCAACAAGTATACCTATGACAGGCCCATCTATTCCATTCTGCCATGTTGCCCTGAATGCCGTTTCAAGTCCCGTTCCACGCTCAACTATAAAGCCTTCTTTTTCAAGATACTTACATAACATATCTGATGTTTCGTATTCTTCACCACTTATCTCTGCAAGGTCAAATATCTTATCTGACATCTGGCAAAGCTCTGACTTATGTGTATCTAT
>DJDY01000184.1 GCA_002435585.1 Lachnospira sp. UBA5912 | reverse complement strand
CTTCATTGTCGGGAATAGTAACACATCCCTGATAGCTGGTGAATCTGTAAGGAGCATAACAAGTCTGTCGATACCATATCCGATACCACCTGTTGGAGGCATACCTACTGCAAGTGCATTAAGGAAGTCCTCATCTGTGTGCTGTGCTTCCTCATCACCATTCTCTGCATTCTTATCCTGCTGTGCAAAACGCTCTCTCTGATCGATTGGGTCATTAAGCTCTGAATAAGCATTACACATTTCCCATGTGTTGATGAAAAGCTCGAAACGCTCAACCTTCTCTGGATCAGACGGCTTCTTCTTAGTAAGTGGAGAGATGGCAAGAGGATGATCCATAATAAATGTAGGCTGGATCAACTTCTCTTCGCAGTATTCCTCAAAGAAGAGATTGATGATATCACCCTTAGTATGACGTTCCTCGAACTCGATTCCTCTCTCCTTAGCAAGAGCCTTAGCTTCTTCGTCAGTCTTAACTGTATCAAAGTCAACGCCTGCATATTCCTTGATAGCATCATTCATAGTAAGTCTTCTGAATGGCTTTCCAAGATCTATCTTAGTACCATTATAAGTAATTTCAGTTGTTCCACATACAGTCTGTGCAAGATGTCTGAACATACTTTCTGTAAGTTCCATCATCCCCTCATAATCTGTATATGCCTGATAGAGTTCCATAAGTGTAAACTCAGGGTTATGTCTTGTATCAACACCCTCGTTACGGTACACACGACCGATTTCGTATACTCTTTCAAGACCACCAACAATAAGTCTCTTAAGATAAAGCTCTAAAGATATACGAAGCTTAACATCCTCATCTAGTGCATTATAATGTGTCTCGAAAGGTCTTGCTGCAGCACCACCTGCGTTAGACACAAGTGTTGGAGTCTCGACCTCCATAAAGTCTCTTCCATCAAGGAATCTTCTGATTTCCTTGATAATCTGTGATCTTTTTACAAATGTATCCTTAACCTCAGGATTCATAATAAGATCAACATATCTTTGACGATATCTCATATCAGTATCAGTGATTCCGTGGAACTTTTCAGGAAGTACCTGTAAACTCTTAGAAAGAAGTGTAATCTCCTCCGCGTGAACTGATATTTCACCTGTCTTAGTTCTGAATATGAAACCCTTAACACCATATATATCACCTATATCGGACTTCTTGAAGTCTGCATAAGCATCATCACCAATAGCATCTCTTGATATATATACCTGCATTCTGCCTTTAAGATCAGCAATGTTACAGAAAGAAGCCTTTCCCATTACTCTCTTAAACATCATACGGCCTGCAAGGCTTACTTCTATAGGCGATGCATCCATGATAGCTCTTCTCTCATTATAGTCAGCATTAACTGCTTCTCTCGCCTGCTGCTCATCCATGCCATCAGTATTAACTGCTGGTCTGTCACCAAGAAGTTCCTTCTCGTGCGCTTCATATATGGCTCTAATTTCATCTGTATGATGTGTAACGTCATACTTTGTTATCTTAAATGGATCCTTGCCGGCTGCCTGTAATGCCGCAAGCTTGTCCATTCTTACCTTAATCTGCTCATTAACATCTGGCTGTGCCTGGTTCTTGTTATCTGCCACTTTTTCTCTCCTTCTTTATTTCTGTTTCCTGGTTAATTAATGTATAAAATCAAACATACCTATAAGTATTGTATTTAATACTATAGGCTGGTTTTTAATATTGACATACTATTAGTCATTCTTAACAGAAACAATCTTATATTCAACCTCACCGATAGGTGCTTCTACCTTTACGATATCTCCTACTTTCTTTCCAAGCATAGCTGCTCCAAGTGGTGATTCGTTAGATATCTTGTTATTAAGGCTGTCTGCCTCTGAAGAACCAACGATTACATATTCAATATCTTCATCGAATTCAATATCATGAAGTACAACTGTACTCTCCATCTTGATTACATCCGAATCTGTATTATCTTCCTGGATTACCTCTGCATTCTTAAGAATCTCCTCAAGTTCTGCAATCTGTGTCTCAATATCTCTCTGCTCGTCTTTGGCTGCATCATATTCTGCATTTTCTGAAAGGTCACCCTGCTCTCTTGCTTCTTTTAACTTCTGGGCAACTTCCTTTCTTCTATCAACTTTTAAGTGCTCAAGTAAAGCTACTCTTTCTTCATATCCCTTTTTTGTAAGTAACTGCTTCTCTGCCATTGTTCGTCACCTTTCCCATAAATAAATTCATTAAAATATTCATATAATGATGCCAGGGTTAAAATTCCAAAAGTTAATTGTGCGAACACGTAAAACTTTTAATTACAAAATTCTATACTTGTAAAATTCTTTCAATTCCGGCACTCACATTATTACCATCATCTGATAAAATGTTCAAGATATTATATCTCACCTAAACTTTTATGTCAATGTATACATTCTATAGTTATTGTTCATATAACATCCATTCATTTTAGTAATTATTATTTATCCACATTGTAACACTTTGCTAATTCAATGTCCGTATCTTCTCTACAAACTCATTGAATTCTTCCTGCTTAGTAACCTGGTTAACTTCATGCCTTAGCGCTGCAGCATGCTTTATACCTGTTGTATACCACGCAAAATGTTTTCTCATCTCGCGAATTGCTGTAAATTCCCCTTTGGCATCAATTAACATCTGACAATGTCTTATAAGCATATCTGCCACATCATCTATGGTCGGACCAGCCGTTACTATTCCTGCTTCGAGATAATCCTTAACCTGCCTGAATATCCATGGATTACCCTGGGCTGCTCTTCCTATCATAACACCATCACATCCAGTTTCCTTAAGCATGCGTGCCGCATCTTCACCACTTCGTATATCTCCATTGCCAATAACTGGTATACTTACATTTTCCTTAACTCTTCTTATGACATCCCAGTCAGCCTTACCGGAATAATACTGGCTTCTTGTCCTTCCATGCACAGCAACTGCTGACCCGCCGGATTCCTGTATAATATATGCTATTTCTTCTGCATTAATACAGCTTTCATCAAATCCTATGCGGATTTTTACAGTAAGCGGCTTATCTATCGCATGTGCCATCTTCTCTACTATCTTTCCAACAAGCACAGGATTCTTAAGAAGTGCCGACCCTTCACCATTATTAACAACCTTTGGAACGGGACATCCCATATTAACATCTATTATGTCAAACTCTCTTTCGCACATCCTTTTTGCAATATCCGCCATAATATCAGGATCCGAACCAAAAAGCTGCACAGCAACAGGATGTTCTCTTGGATCTGTTTTTAGCAATTCCTCTGTATTCTTATTATTATATAAAACGGCCTTTGCACTCACCATCTCTGTATACAATAATCCACATCCCTGTTCCTTACACAACAGACGAAATGGCAGGTCTGTTACACCTGCCAT
>DJDY01000053.1 GCA_002435585.1 Lachnospira sp. UBA5912 | reverse complement strand
CTGATAGTGAGCTTAATGCAGGATATACACTTGCAATTCACAATGCTGATGGAAGCTATGACTGTATAACAGGAAAAGGTGTGTTATATGAAAATGCAACAAGAAACAGCGACAATATCCATTTGAATGAAATTACAGCGGACAGGCTGTATAAGGTTGCTGATGAGAATAATAATAGTAATAATGGCATATATGCAGTTGTTAAATCATTGAAGCTGTATAGTAACAATGTTCCATATGATGATACTGAGTGGGTGTTATGTGGAATTATTTCTGGTGAGTCAATATATGGAATGGGTAACAGCATATATAAAAATCTTATTATGGCAACAGTTTCAGGTGTATTAATATCCATTATTATAGTGTATATTCTCGTAAAGAATATAACCAATCCATTATACAGTCTTGTGGAAAGTGTGCGTGGAGGTGTAGACGGCCTTAACAATTATAAACGTACCAATGTCCTTGAAATAGATGAGCTTTATAATGTCGTTAAAAATTTAACCGATGCACAGCAGTTAAGCCAGCAGAAGCTTATTGAGGAAAAAGAAAGATACCGTATAGCAGTTGAGAATTCACAGGATATGTTCTTTACATATGTTAAAGAAACAATGATGTTAGAGATAGTCAACAGCAAATATGTTGACGGAGTGTGGGATTGCAAGAAGTATCCAAAGTTCATTAAAGCACAGAGAATACATTCTGCTGACAGGGAGCGTTTTTATCAGGCTATAAGCAAAGCTGTTAAAGATGTAAATGTGGATTTCAGAATTAAGGCAATTGACACAGAGGAATACATATGGATTAATCTGACAGCAAGCATACAGAGCGATGAGGTTAACCATATTAACAGAATGGTAGGCTGTGTTAAGGATATTAACCAGACTAAGCTGTTAGAAGAAAAACAGAAGGCAATGAAGTTCTATGACTCAGTTACAACATTTTATTGTATGAATTATGGAATGAAGGTCCTTCAGGTAGAATATGCAGGAAAGAACAGCGGAACACTGGCACTTATTGATATGCACGAATTTTCTTATATAACAGAAAGATATGGACTTGTATTCAGGGACATACTGCTTGAAAATCTTGCAGAGATTATTATGAGGGTATGCGACAGAAATTCGTTAAGAGGCTGTGTATACATAAGGGGTGGAATAGACAGAATTCTTATGTGGCTTCCTGATACCAGCCAAAAAAAAGCTGTAAATATAATAAATCAGATAAACAGTGAATATGCCAATATAACGGCTGATGATAATATTACGCTGTCAATTAACAGTGGTATAGCAGAAACAGACGGAAGTGTTAATCTTGAAAGCCTTATAGACAGGGTTAAGAAAGCATTGCTGGTGGCAAAGCACAGTGATGAGGACGTAATATCATATGATGAACTTCCAGATGGCAGGGAGTATGATAACAATATAAGCTTAAGGGAGATTGAGGATATAAGCAGGTTAAGACAGTTAAGCTTATCATCAGTTGCGCTTAATATATTTGATAAGAGCGGTGAGCTTCCTGTAATGTTAGATGTGCTTGCTATGAGATTAAAGAAAATTTACAAAATAGATGACATTGCTATAACACAATTTGACAGGGAGTATCTTTCAACAGTTCTTCTATATCAGTGGAAAAGGGACAGGATTAATAATACTGACAGAATTGTGTATTGTACAGAACTTGAATACCAGCAATTTATTGAGAGGAGCAATATCGACAAGATACATAGAATTGACCAGAATAATGTAGATGCCAGAATTATAGGTGAGGCAGCAAGCCGTATTAACGGAGTTATATTCCATATGAATGATAATGGACAGTATATGGGAAGCATTATATATTCAGGTCTGTCACAGGAATATGTCAAGGGTGATGAGGACAGCTTAAAAGAACTGTGTGAGATAAGTGAGATTATCCAGAATAAGATTAATATGCAAAGACATGATTTGTCAGCTAAAGCCAAATCAGACTTCCTTGCAAGAATGTCACACGAGATAAGAACTCCTATGAATGGAATTATTGGAATGACACAGATTGCCCTTAAGAATAATGTCAGCGAGGAGCAGAGAGTTGACTGTCTTAAGAAGATTGAAAGTTCATCTAATTATCTTATGGGAATACTTAATGATATTCTGGATATGTCAAAGATAGAAAGCGGCAAGATGAGGCTTGTTAATGACGTCTTTGATATTGAGGAGATGTTAGAGTCCATAAAGACACTTATCAGCAACCGCACAGAAGAAAGGCATATTGAACTTGCAACGGATATTGATATTAACAATAAGTGGCTTGTCGGTGATGAGTTAAGAATTAATCAGGTACTTATCAACCTTTTAAGTAATGCAGTCAAATACAATAATGAATATGGACATATTAAGCTTACTGTAAAGCAGACAGATGCAGGTGATGGATATTCAGACGTGTATTTTGAAGTTAAAGACGATGGAATAGGGATTGCAGAGGATAAACAGCACCTTATATTTAAGAGCTTTGAGCAGGCAGATGAGTCAGTTGATGCAAGAAAGCAGGGAACTGGTCTTGGTCTTGCGATAAGCACAAGAATAGTTCATATGATGAATTCAACAATTAATCTTCAAAGTGAATTAGGAAAGGGAAGCACATTCAGCTTTACTGTAAGATTAAAGAATTCATCAGGTGATAATAACAGTAATCTGTCTGATAATGAAAATATTGATTTCACAGGAAAGAGAGTACTTATAGCAGAAGATAATGTCCTGAATATGGAGATAGCCGTAACATTTCTTGAAGAATACGGAATTCAGACAGAACAGGCTCATAATGGTAAAGAGGCTGTTGAGATGTTTGCAGGAAGTGAAGCAGGCTATTACGATATGATTCTTATGGACGTTATGATGCCAGTTATGGACGGCTTGGAAGCTGTTAAGCATATAAGAAAATGTAAGCATAAGGACAGCAAGACAATTCCAATATATGCTATGAGTGCCAATGCATTTGACGAAGATGTAAAGCGTTCGCTTGACAGTGGAATGAATGGACACATCTCTAAGCCAGTAAGCACAGAAAAGCTTAAGAGTGTATTTATTAAAGAGTGGGGAGAAAATGAGAATTAATAATAAGCTTTATATTAGTTATGCCAGAAATATTATGTGTATAATGCTTGTCATTATATTAATGGGACTTACAGCCTGCAATTACATACATAATAGTCATATGGGCAGAAATAACACTGATAAGACTTTAAAGCCTCTTATAATTGGCAGTGATAATTATGTGCCTTACAGCTATCTTGACAGTGATGGCAACTTCACAGGAATTGATGTTGAGATAGCAAAAGAGGCGTGCAGGCGTATGGGTTACACTCCTGTATTCAAGCAGATTATATGGGATAACAAGGACATATATCTTAATGAGGGAGCGGTAGACTGCCTTTGGGGTTGTTTTACCATGACAGACAGGGAAGATAAG
>DJDY01000182.1 GCA_002435585.1 Lachnospira sp. UBA5912 | reverse complement strand
CGATACACTCGTAGATGATGGAATTTTAGATTCTTTTGATATTGTATCAATTGTAGGTGAATTAAATGATACATTTGATATCAATATTACTCCTGTTGATATTGTACCTGAGAATTTTAATTCAGCAGAAGCTATGTGGGATATGGTTCAGCGTCTTTCTGAGTAATTAACATAATAGATGGCTGTTTTTAGAACGTGGTACGCTTGAGAATAGCCATTGATAAGTTAATCGAGGCAAGTATGTATGTAAGGCACGGAGGCCGAAGTCAGCAGACAAGGAGGAATGGTTATGGCAACAATTTCAGCTTATACTTCTAGTTCAATTTCAACATTGTTTTCTGGTCTTAATTCAAGCAGCAGTAACAGCAGCTTTGGAATTGGAAGTCTTGATCTTAGTACTTACAATTCAATTAAGACAGGCGCTTACAAGCAGTTATTAAAGTCTTATTATGCTAAGAACCCTGTTTCATCAAACAGCAGTTCATCTAAGACAGATAACAGTAGTGCGACAACAATTTCATCACAGAAGATTAACGCGACTAAGACTAAGGATGCTTCAAAGGCAGTTGTTAATGATGCAGCTGATTTAAGAAAGACATCTTTATGGCAGAAGAAGTCCGTTACTAATGAAGATGGAACAACAGAGAATAAGTATGACACAGATGCAATCTATAAGGCTGTATCAGCATTTGTTAAGGATTATAATTCTATGATTGATGCTACAGGTGATTCTTCTGATACAAGCGTATTAAGAACAGCATCTAATATGGTTAATACAACCAAAGCTAATTCCAAGGTATTAAAGGAAATTGGAATTAGCGTTGACAGCAATAACAAGCTTGTTATTGACAAAGACACATTTATGGCAGCAGATATGTCAGTTGCTAAGTCAGCATTTGCTGGAGCAGGCTCATTTGGACAGTCTATTGCTAACAGTGCAGCATCTATATACAGTAGTTCAGCTACTACATTAGCTAAGTTACAGACACAGAACCTTTATGGCTCTGATGGCAGCTACAGCTATGTTTCAGCTTCTGTATATAATCAGTTTACTTAAAAGAGAGGTTAAATATAATGGCATTATTAGATACATGGAGAAATCTTGCATACCAGACAGAGATGGATCAGAAAACAGCTAATGAGTTCTGGGGCAGTTATTTTACACAGGAGAAGGCAATCTATGAACAGATTCTTTCAGATCCTGATACAGTAGTTAAGGGAACAGTTAAGGAACTTGCTGATAAGTATGGCGTAGAAGTACTTCTTATGACAGGATTTCTTGATGGAATCAATGACAGCCTTAAGACTCCTAATCCAATAGAGACTATGGAAGAAGATACAGAAGTAAGCCTTGACTATGATAAGGAAAAGCTTTACTACAATATGGTTGGCTGCAAGGCAGACTGGTTATATGAACTTCCACAGTGGGATGCTTTACTTGATGAAGAGACAAGAAAGGCATTATACAAGAAACAGAAGTTATCAGGTACAGTTATAAAGGGAAAGAAGATTGGACGTAACGATCCATGTCCATGCGGAAGTGGAAAGAAGTACAAGCAGTGCTGCGGTAAGAATGCTTAATCTTAATTACCATTTTATTGTACATAGTTGATATATGTTTATGTAGAGTTAAACCTGCAGGTAGTCTGTTACAGATTACCCGCAGGTCTTTTGCTAGTAAAAGAGAGGTACGAGTATATGGAAGCTTATACAGGTTTTGCATACGTGTATGACGAGTATATGGATAATATTCCTTATGAAGAATGGGAAGAATATCTTTGTGAACTTTTAAAAGAAAATAATATAGGAACAGATAGTACCATAGCTGACCTTGGATGTGGTACAGGCACAGTTACAAGAATGCTTGATAAAGAAGGGTATGATATTCTTGGTATAGACCTTTCAGAAGATATGCTTTCTATTGCAAGTGAAAGGACCTATGAAGAAGAGCAGCAGATTATATATAGCTGTCAGGATATGAGAAACTTTGAACTTCCTTATAAGGTGGATGCATTTGTAAGTATAGGTGATTCCATGAATTATATAACAACCACTGATGATCTGTGCGATGTATTCAGATGTGTAAACAAAGGGCTTGAAGCAGATGGGGTATTTATATTTGATTTAAAGACTATACATTTCTTTAGGGATATACTTGCAGACAACACGTATGCAGAAAACAGAGAGGATTCAGCATTTATATGGGATAACTACTACGATGAAGAGAGTGCTAATAATGAATATGAGCTTGCCGTGTTTGTAAAGAATGAAGATGGCACATTTGACAGATTTGAAGAGCAGCATTACCAGCATGGTTTTACAATATCGGAGGTCGAGTCTGCAGTAGAAAAGGCCGGACTAAGAATACGTAATGTATATGATGCTTTTTCACATGACGAGCCAACTGATGAGTCAGAAAGATTATATTATGTTCTTGAACATAATCAGCTTTAAAGCAGATATAAGGTGAACCAGTGGCTTTTTGCGTTTTTATGATAAGCTATTTGGTTTTGTGGGATGTGTGTATTGGCGCACCTGACATATATCCGTTATGAAAAAGGTAAAGGTGTGTAGAAATGAGGATTATTATGAAAGATTATATAGTAAGGGCAACAGCGGCAAATGGACAGGTACGTGCATTTGCAGCGACAACAAAGGATGTAGTTGAAACAGCAAGAAAAGATCATAATATGAGTCCTATAGCAACTGTAGCACTTGGAAGACTTCTTACAGGTGGAGCTATGATGGGAACTATGATGAAGAATGATACAGATGTGCTTACAATACAGATTAAGGGCAACGGACCATTAGGAGCCATGACTGTCACAGCAGAGCCTAATGGACATGTTAAGGGATGTGTGGCTAATCCACAGGCAATGCTTCCGCTCAAGGATGGACATATGGATATTGCAGGTGCAGTAGGTATAGGTGTTTTAAGTGTTATTAAGGATATAGGGTTACGTGAGCCATATGTTGGTGACACTATTCTTATAACAAGTGAAATAGCAGATGACCTTACTTACTATTTTGCAACAAGTGAACAGGTACCATCATCAGTAGGTCTTGGCGTACTTATGAATAAAGATAATACAGTAAAAGAAGCTGGTGGATTCATAATTCAGCTTATGCCAGATGCGACAGATGAGTTTATAGATAAGCTTGAAAAAAGAATTAAAGAGATTAAGTCTGTTACACAGATGCTTGAGCATGGAATGACACCTGAAGAGATACTTGAGCATATATTTGAAGGAATGGATCTTCAGATACTTGATAAAATACCGACAGAATTCTATTGTAACTGTTCTAAAGAGCGTGTGAGTGCTGCTGTTATAAGTGTTGGTAAGCAGGAACTTAAGAAGATGATAGAGGATGGAGAACCTATAGAGGTTAACTGCCATTTCTGTAACAGCCATTATAAGTTCAGTGTAGAAGAGCTTAAAGAAATGTATGAAAAGGCAAAGTAATCAACAGTAACTTGAAATTACATTATGTTTGAGGTATTATTAATATAGTATGCACAGAAAAGTGAATTTATTGCAGGAGGAATACACTGATGGATAACGAAACTGTTTCAAAGAATTTTATTGAGCAGATTATTGATAAAGACATTAAGGAAGGTCATTGTAAAAAGGTAGTTACAAGATTTCCACCAGAACCTAATGGATATCTTCATATTGGACATGCCAAGTCCATATTACTTAACTATGGGCTGGCTAAGGAATATAATGGTCAGTTTAATATGAGATTTGATGATACTAATCCAACAAAGGAAAAGGTTGAGTTTGTTGATTCAATTAAAAAAGATGTGGAATGGCTTGGCGCAAAGTGGGATGGAGAAGTACTTTTTGCATCAGATTATTTTCCACAGATGTATGAAGCAGCTATAAAGCTTATCAGGAAAGGCAAAGCCTATGTTGATGATTTGTCAGCAGAGGAAATAAGAAAATATAGAGGAACTCTTACTGAACCAGGTAAGGAAAGCCCATACAGAAACCGTTCTGTTGAAGAAAACCTTATGCTTTTTGAACAGATGAAGGAAGGTAAGTATGCGGATGGTGAGAAAGTATTAAGAGCTAAGATAGATATGGCATCACCTAATATCAATATGAGAGATCCAGTTATATACAGAGTTGCGCATATGACACATCATAGAACAGGGGATAAATGGTGTATATACCCTATGTATGATTTTGCGCATCCTATTGAAGATGCAGTTGAGGGAATTACACATTCTATCTGTACACTTGAATTCGAGGATCACAGACCTCTTTATGACTGGGTTGTTATTGAAACAGGATATAAGTCATCACCAGAGGAGAATCCTAAGCAGATAGAGTTTGCTAAGTTGTATCTTACTAATGTTGTAACAGGTAAGAGATATATCAAAAAACTTGTTGAAGATGGCGTGGTTGATGGATGGGATGATCCAAGACTCGTATCTATAGCAGCATTAAGAAGAAGAGGTTTTACACCTGAGGCTATTAAGATGTTTGTTGAACTTGTAGGTGTAACAAAAGCACAGGGTTCTGTTGAATACCCTATGCTTGAATATTGCATTAGAGAGGATCTTAAGCTTAAGGTTAAACGAATGATGGCGATACTTGACCCGGTTAAGCTGGTAATTGATAATTATCCAGAAGACCAGATAGAGTATATGGAAGTATCTAATAATCAGGAAAATCCTGATATGGGAACAAGAAAAGTTCCATTTACAAAGGAATTGTATATTGAAAGAGAAGACTTCATGGAGGAACCACCTAAGAAGTATTTCAGATTATTTCCAGGTAATGAAGTTCGCCTTATGAACGCATATTTCGTTACTTGTACAGGTTTTGAAAAGGATGAAGCTGGTAATATTACATGTATACATTGTACTTATGATCCAGCAACAAAAGGTGGCAATTTTACTGAGCGTAAAGTTAAGGGGACTATACACTGGGTATCAGCATCAGAGGGAATTAACGCAGAAGTCAGACTATATGAGAACATTGTGGATGAAGAAAAGGGAGTTTACAATGAAGAAGATGGTTCAATGAATATTAATCCACACTCTCTTACAGTTCTTAAGAACTGCATATTAGAGCCTGAGCTTGCTAGTGCTAAGCCAGAAGACAGATTCCAGTTCGTAAGAAATGGATATTTCTGTGTTGATAACAAAGACTCTAAGGAGGGTGCCTTAGTATTTAACAGAATCGTATCATTAAAGAGTTCATTTAAACTCCAGAAATAATAAGTGGTTAAAAGCCTCTTTATGCGGGTAATGATATGGAAGGAAAACAGGAAAGCACTTATCTTTATGATAAAAAAATAACCTGTGCTGTATGTAACAGGGAATTTACGACAAAGCAGGTAAGAACAGGTAAGGCAAGATTTAAAGGTACTAATGAAATATTAAAACCTATATATATGGGTATAGATTGTACCAAATATGATGTGATTATGTGTCCACATTGCGGTTATGCAGCAGTGCCAAGAATATATGGCAAGCTTACCAGTAAGCAGAGGGCAGCTCTTAAGGAATCGGTTGAGGGCAAGTTCAAAGTGACATGGAAAGATGAGGATTATTATTCATATGATGTAGCTATAAGGAGATGTAAGATGGCACTCCTTAGTGAGATGATTGTTGGAACAAAGATAAGTGAAAGTGCATATCTGTGTCTCAGACTTGCATGGCTTTATGAAGGGCGTGTCACTGAGCTTATAAGACAGAATGCAGATAACAGTGTAACAAAACAGTATTTGAAATCCCAGCTGGAATATGTTGAGGATGCTTATAAAGGTTTTAAGGAGGCTGTTTCAACCCAGTATCCGCCTATATGTGGTATGGATGAGAATACAGTTAATTATCTTGTGGCAAGTCTTGGTCTTAAATGCAGGGATTATGATGATGCCAAGAGGTTTGCCGGTGCGGTTATAACATCAAGAACTGCACCTGTAAGCATAAAAGAAAAGGCAAGGGTATTGATTGAACAGATAAAAAAAGATGGACAGAATAAAGTCAGTGATCAATAAAATATGGAGTTATGAAATAAGTCGTATGTTCATATATTCCATGATTATCAATATGGCAATGGAATGTCTGAACAAAAGAGGGATAACAGGGCTTTTGAGTATATTCACAAGCCCTGTTATCTTTCTTATGAATACAATGATAATTATGACAACCATGTCAATTGCCTATTTATTCAGAAAAAGAATGTTTATATATGCACTTGTTTCAGTTATATGGTTGTTGATAGGTATTGTGAATTTTATAGTATTATGTTCCAGAAAGACCCCATTTACTGCAATGGATATATATCTTATAAGTGATGCCATAAAGGTAATTCCTTTATACATTAATGTTTTCGGGTTTATTCTTATAATTGCCGGAATAGCTGCGGTTATTGCTGCACTTATAGTTATATGGAGAAAGTCGGAAGATATAACCACTCAGCTTTTTGGAAAAAAGTTTTATATAGCTGGAATATTCAAAATGGGGATAATATTTTTACTGACCTATTCTTATACAGCAGCATTAATTATAAACGGACATGTAGAAACACATTTTGGTAATCTTGCCAGTGCATACCAGAATTATGGCACAGCATATTGTTTTATGAGCAGTATAAAGGATAGAGGAATAAGCAGGTCGAAGGAATACTCAGAAGAGTATATGGATAATCTGAAACAGGATCTTGATGCAACAACAGTAGAAGTATCTGATAAAACACCTAATATAATATTTGTACAGCTGGAATCTTTTTTTGATCCAAAGCTGGTTAAGGGGGTTGAGTTTTCATCTAATCCTACTCCGAATTTTGACAGATTAAGAGCAGAGTATTCATCAGGATATCTGTCAGTACCATGTTTTGGCGCAGGGACGGCTAATACAGAGTTTGAAGTACAGACAGGAGTTAATCTTGATGATTTTGGTCCTGGTGAATATCCTTACAGAACAGTTATGCAGTCAAAAACGTGCGAGTCAGCTGCTTACGATCTTAAAAAGATAGGATATTCGACACATGCAATACATAATAATGATGCAACTTTTTATGACCGCTATAAGGTATTCTCACATCTTGGATATGATACATTTACGCCTATAGAATATATGGATAGTAATTATCAGAAAACACCATTAGGATGGGCAAAGGATAAAATGCTTGTGCCTGAGATTGCAAAGACACTTGATTCCACAGACAATATGGATTATATATTTACAATATCTGTGCAGGGGCATGGAGATTATCCGGATACGATGCCGGATGGATATATACCATCTATAACGGTATCAGATTTTTTTGAAGCGGATGAACAGACACAGTTTGAATATTATGTAAACCAGGTGCATGAAATGGATTCATTTATAGGTGAACTTGTCGATATGCTTAAAAGAAGAGAAGAAGAGACAGTGCTTGTGATGTATGGTGACCATCTGCCAACATTCAGTTTCACGGATGAAACAATGGAAAATGGTGATATATACCAGACAGAGTATTTCATATGGTCAAATTATGGCTTAGAGAAGAAAGATATGAATCTGCAGGCTTATCAGCTGTCGGCAGCAGTGTTTGAACGTCTTGGCATATCTGAGGGGTATATCATGAAGTTTCATCAGACAAAGCATAATGATGAAGATTATCTTAAACAGCTAAAGATACTTGAATATGATATATTGTATGGCGATAAACAGATATATAATGGGGAGATACCATATGTTGCAACAGATCTTAAGTTGGGTATACAGGATATAACAATTGACGAAGTATACAATTATAAAGATTATGTTTGCATAAGTGGTAAGAATTTTAATGATTTCAGTAAGGTATTGATCAATGACAAACAGGTGGATTCTGAGGTTATTAGCAGCAATATGATAAGAGTACCTAAAAGGAATGTAGTTTCCAAAGATGAAATAGCTGTTGTGCAGAGCGGTGAAGATAAGATTGAATTGGGAAGAACAACGTATAAGATGCCATGATTTACTTATATTATGATGTAATAGCTGGGACTAAGGTCTGTTCATTCAATATAAGATAAGACTTTTAACCACTGATGCATCAGGCATTGGAAATGTATAAAAAGTTGTGAATACGGCTTTAACAGAATGCCTGTTTAATGATAAGTGCACTAATTTTATAGCAAATAAATTGACACTAACACTTTAAAATGTTAATATGAAAAAGGTGTAATCACCATATATTTTATTTGGAGGTACTTGTAATGAAGGGTACAGTAAAGTGGTTCAATAACCAGAAGGGTTACGGCTTTATCAGTGATGAGTCAGGAAAGGATGTTTTCGTACATTATTCAGGACTTAATATGGAAGGTTTCAAGTCTTTAGAGGAAGGCGCAGAAGTAGAGTTTGATGTAACAGAAGGCGCTAAAGGACCTCAGGCTGTTAACGTAACAAAATTATAATCCGAATGGTTTACAGTGTGCCTTTTCCTGATTTATATATAGATTTTTGAAAAGATATATTGTTATACAATTAAGATTATGAGGGAGCAGCTACCATATGTGGCTGCTCTTTTGATATATTAAAACTATTAGATATGTCAATTAAAGAATACAAGAATGAGAAACGTATACTATCAGATGTTAACAATACAATATTGATAATATGTTGATAATTTAAGAGATAAGAATTAAAGATAATAGTATTTTATTATATATTACAAGGAGAATTTAAATGGAAGAATACGGAATTAATCTGGATGCAGGGATTCCAGCCGGGGCTGAGAGTATGTTATCAGCTGGCGGAATACTTATGCTTTCGGCATTTATAGTGCTTATCATAGTTGTAATTAAAAGATGGGATGGAAGATTTATTAATGTGCTGGCTGGAGTATTTGCATATTCTATATTTGTATTTATATTTGCCAATCTGTGTATGTCAGCACTGGCACTGATACCATCTATAGACCAGACATTCAGCACAAACACAACGGCTTATACTGTTATATATTCGATACTGGCGGCTGTTGGTATGACACTTGCAAGATATGTGCTTACAAGGTTTATGGCAGGAAGATTTGAAAGAAAAGGTGATATATATCTTTCAGGTATAGGACTTGCAGTGGGCGATGGTGTATTATATGGACTTACTGTTCTTTCATCGATATCTATAGCAACAGCATATAACAATATGGGACTTGATACTATGGTTGCAGGTCTTACTGAGAATGATACAGAAACATTTTATAAGACACTTGCCAATCTTTTTAATGCACCTGGATATCTATGGCTTCTTATGGGAGTAGCATTTACAGTAGATATAATATTATCGATGGCACTTAGCGCAGCTATGCATGCATATGTTAAGCAGCAGATATCACATATGTGGGCATGTTATATAATTATTATACAGTTCGCAAGTTATATAGCATTCCAGGTGTTTGATTATTCATCACAGTCATCTATTATAATATGCTTCATAGTAAAGATGGTTGTGGATGTAGCAGCGATAGCATATATATTTAAGGTGATTGTCGGGGAGATGAAGTACGCCAATGACTGATATTCGCAACGGATTATCAAGTGAAGAAGTTAAAGGACTTAAAGCAGAAGGACTGGATAATATACCCGTAGGAAACCAGTCTAAAACAATAAAACAGATTATAGCGGGCAATGTATTCACATATTTTAACTTTGTGTTTGCAATATTCGCAGGTCTTTTGATATTTGTAAGGTCATATAACAATATGACCTTTTTGCCTATTATATTGCTTAATACTATAATAGGTATAGTACAGGAAATAAGAGCGAAAATTACACTTGACAGACTTACTGTAGTAAATGCACCGAAAACTAAGGTGATAAGAGACAGCTATATAAGTGAAATAGATTCTACTGAGCTTGTCAAAGGGGACGTATGTATATTTGAGGCTGGCAATCAGCTTAGTGCTGATGCTATTCTTGCAGAAGGCTGTGTGAGGGTAAATGAATCACTTATAACAGGTGAGTCTGATGAGATTGTAAAGAATAAAGGTGATATTCTGCTTTCAGGCAGCTTTGTTGTATCTGGTGAGTGCAGGGCAGTGCTTACGAATGTAGGACATGCTTCATACGCGGCAAAACTTGCACTTGAAGCAAAAGCTGGAAGAAAAAAACAACAGACAACCATGATGAAGTCACTTGATAATCTTGTTAAGATTATCGGTATAGTTATAGTTCCACTTGGAATTATTATGTATATACAGAGTCATTTTTTTCTTGGACATACTATAAAAAGCAGTGTAGTGTCAATGGTTGCCTCACTTGTTGGAATGATTCCGGAAGGCTTGTATCTTCTTGCAAGTGTAGCACTTGTTGTAAGTGTAAGAAGACTTGCAGCCAAAAAGGTACTTGTTCATGAGATGAACTGTGTTGAAACACTGGCAAGGGTTAATGTTTTATGTGTTGATAAAACAGGAACTATAACAGAACCAGAGATGTCTGTAAGTGATGTTGTGTTCTGCAGAGATAATGTCACAGAACTTATAGAAGATGTGTCAGGAAATATGAGTGGTGATAATGAAACAATGAAAGCTATTAAGGATTATTTTTCTGAACATAATGGTAAGAAAGCAGAAAGAATATATTCATTTTCATCACAGAATAAGTACAGTGGTGCAGTTATAGATGGCAGATGTTATGTTTTTGGAGCACCTGAATATGTTCTGCTTAACCAGTATGATGATTATACAGATATATATGACCGTTATTCTGACAGAGGAGAGCGTATACTTGTTTTTGGAGAATGCGTAAGTGATCCACATGGAAATCTTATTGAAGAGCCGGTTATACCATATGCATTTATTATACTTGAAAATGAGATTCGCGATACGGCTAAGGAGACTTTTGGATATTTTGAGAATCAGGGAGTCGATGTTGTTGTTATATCAGGAGATAATCCGGTTACAGCATCAAAGGTAGCTATAAGAGCCGGTATAAGAAATGCAGAGAATTATGTGGATGCTACCACACTTAAGGATGAGAATGATGTAAGAGAAGCTATTAAAAAATATACAGTATTTGGAAGAGTTATACCAGAGCAGAAGAAACAGATAATACAGTCATTCAAGGAAGCAGGAAAAGTTGTAGCAATGACGGGTGATGGTGTTAATGATGTTCTTGCACTTAAGTGCGCAGATTGCAGTGTTGCCATGGCATCAGGAAGTGAGGCAGCAAGTAATGCAGCACAGGTAGTACTTTTAGATTCAGATTTCTCTAAAATGCCAGAAGTAGTTCTTGAGGGAAGAAGAGTTGTCAATAACATACAGACATCAGCATCACTTTTTCTTGTTAAAAATATATTTTCAATATTAACAACAATATTTACCCTTATAGCTGCTAATCTATATCCATTATATCCAACACAGTTATCATTATTAGGAGCATTTACTATTGGTACTCCGGCATTCTTTCTTGCTTTGCAGCCTAACAAAGAGCTTATAAAAGGAGATTTTCTTGTTAATGTCATATTAAAGGCGCTCCCGGCAGGAATTGTTGATTTTATAATGCTTGCAGCAATATCTATTCATGGTAATATACTTGGCATGAGCAATGAGCAGATATCAACTGTTGCTATCGTAATACTGCTTCTTATAGGAATGGCAGCTTTATTAAGAATATGCAGACCTTTTGATGTGTTAAGAGTAGTTGTATGCGCAGCGATGGCAGCGGGGATTGTCGTATGTGTGCTGAATTTTAAGAAGATATTCGCAATAGCAACAGTGACAACTGCAATGCTTAGAATGATAATTATGTATGCCATTATAGCTGCTGTTTTGTTCTGTGTAATGTGCAAATCAGTGGGAGGATGGATAGATTATATGGAAAGGCATAGTAAGAGATTCAGAAGATTGCTTAAAGGGTGAAAATACTGTTTAGTGAAGTCAACGTAAGTTGACGAACGGACGATATAAGACACGGAAAGGCTGGTATCAGTAATACCTCGGACACCAGTCTTTCCGTGCCTTATATCTGACATTGGTTTAATCTACTATAAACGTGACATTCACTAAAT
>DJDY01000029.1 GCA_002435585.1 Lachnospira sp. UBA5912 | reverse complement strand
ACTAACGTTGACATCACTAAACAACAATATTTTTCTTCTTTCTCCTTATAATCACGCCTCCAACCACAACAATGATAACCACTGCTGCACCTATTACATAATATATTCTTGTATCACTATTCTTATGTATAACTGCAAAGTCTGCTTCATATGGTATTTCTGCCGTCAGATAGCTTCCATTCTTCTTTGAATCTACTTTTATCCAGTTGTTATTGTCCTTATCTTTATACCATATTTCATTACTTCCTGATGTATCTGTAATATAGAAGTGGCCTATTACCGTTTTAACAGCTTTGTTATGCGAACCCTGCAGACTCCACGAATATGCATATTCAACATTTCCATGTAATCCATTAATATCACATGCACTCATAACCATCTCATCATCACCATAGAATCTTCCTTCTACCATAAACAGAGACTTATCACTATCACTCTTAATATTTCCAGCTATACTTTCTACCCAGTAATGATATTCGACTTCCACAACCTTATTCTGTACAATCGGCGTATGTATAATATCATCAGGCCATTGTGCATAACATTCTTCTTTTGGAGGAATGTATGGCAAATCTTTCTCATCAAGACTTGAATTATATGGTATAGATTTGGTACTTAAAACCGTATCATCTGCTTTAAATGTGATTGTAACCTGATTAAATCCTGCAGGAATATTATCAAGTGACATAACATAATCATATGTAACTGGTTCTGCTATTCCTTTATAGCTTATATTATCTATTCCACCATATTCCTGATTAACAAACAGATTATCTTTTCTTTCACCATCAGAATTAATTATACCTGCAATACTTCCCTTAGCTTCTCCATCGCCATTAATAACAGGTATTGCTATACAATTCTTTACTGTATATCCCTGTCCGCATATACCACCTGTATAGTTTGCGCTTTCAACATTACAAAGACTGTAGCTTTCAGATATTGTGCTTAAGCTGTTTCCTACAATACCGCCTGCATAATCACCTGTTTCAGACTTAACACTTCCATATCCCTCACATGAATACACAAGTCCAAGTTCCTGTAAACCAGTTATTCCTCCTGCACAGTTTTTCTTAGAGGTAACATCTCCATAATTAATACATTTCATAATTACCACATTGACAGTTGTTCTTATCTTTACATTCGTAGCTGTACTTAAGTCAAGATCATATTCAGGATTAACATCATATTCCACATTCATGGTTCCAGATATACCACCTGCATTAATGTCACCATTAATATCACCTCTGTTCACCGAAGAATATATAACGCCATCTGTTTCCACATTTTCGGCCGCAGATATATCCTCTATATAATCTTCCTTATCTACCATAGTATTCACTGTATCACTCGCAATATTCCCCATATTATCTATCTGTGAAGAAATGCTGTTAATACTGTCTGCTATAATGTTCATCTGATTTTCCAGGGAATCCACTATGCCTTTTATATCATTTTCTGTGTTTCCTTTTCCAATCTGATCTGACACATTTTTCATAAAATCTTCAACGCTGTCCGTCGTATCTGACATAGAATTACCAAGATCTGTAATATTATCTCTTACTATTTTCCATTGCTCATTAATATCCTCTTTCTGCTTATCTGAAAGAATAATATCATCATTCTGTATCTTATCAATCTTATCAAGCGCTGCATTAATATTATCAATATATTTGTCTGCATCAGGATTATCCTTTTCAATAGAATCTGA
Source organism: Lachnospira sp. UBA5912 (assembly GCA_002435585.1). Lineage (GTDB taxonomy): Bacteria > Bacillota > Clostridia > Lachnospirales > Lachnospiraceae > Lachnospira. The sequence goes on along the minus strand of DJDY01000029.1, from coordinate 12,937 downwards.
CAGACTATTAAGTGAATCTGATAATGTATCAACATCCTCTTTGTATTTATTGGTAAGATTCTCTGCATAGCCACTTATCTCTGATGATGTATTGCTTACAGATGAAGACAGATTATTCATTATATTACTGATAGACTCTACTGAATCCTGAAGCTGGTTAACTCTGTCATTAAGATATTCTGATTCAATATATGGTTGTGCCTGTCCAACTATTCCTCCAACATCTTTTCTTCCATACACACTTCCTTCATTGGTACAGTCATATACTTTGCCACTCTGATTACCAGCTATTCCTCCAACATTATAACCTGTATGGCTATACCCTACAGTTCCATAGTTACTGCACCCTGATATTATGCCCGTGGAATTGCCGGCAATTCCACCCATATCATTACGGTCAACCACATGCTGTGTAATATTAAGTGTTCCAACATCAACTCCACCTATATCAAATGATGAATTGAGTTCCTGTATGTTAACATTACTTTTAGAAGAGCAATTACTAATCACACCTTTATTCTCGCCTGCTATTCCGCCTGTCTGGTTAGTTGCATTTATATCTGCCTCACTCCTACAGTTAACCAGCTTAGCTCCCGATTTATTGACACCAACTATTCCACCTACAGCCGTATTACCATTAACTTTTCCTATAAATGTGCAGTTACTTACTATTCCATAATTAACGCCTGCTATTCCGCCTATATTCTTCTGTGTACCTGTTGCACTTATCGTACCTGATATACTCAGATTATATACATAGGCCTCATCTCCTAGATATCTGAAAAAACCATAATCAGAACCTTTATACTCTTTATTAATGTTTCGTATTGTATGGTTTCCTCCATCAAATGTTCCATTAAAATATGCTATTCCATCAAACTTATCACTTGTAATACTTATGTCAGTCATTAATCTTACAGTTTTGCCAAAACTGTAACTATCATTTCTGCAATTGTCTGCCAGATTAATAAGATCATCTTCACTGGATATTTCTATGACATCTGAGGCATTTTCCTCTGCTCTGGCTGACTGTGGCACAAATACCCCCTGCATAAGCACAGCCAGGCTGCATGCGACAAGCAGTAGCGCCAGTATTATTGATGTTATCTTTTTATATTCTGATTTTCCTTTAAACATTACTGCTCATCTCCTTTCCCAGTATCTTTTATTTCATTAATTTCTACATTATCTTTGTCTTTTTTTCTTTTATTATTTTGTTCTTTGTTATTGATTTTGTTATCAGTTGCTTCTGTTTCAGCTTTTTTTGTATCTGCATTTTCTATATCAGATTCATTTTCAGTACTTATCTGACCCTGACGTCCAGGAATAAGCGAATCAACGGATACATTCATATTACCTTCGAAAGTTCCCTGTATATCAGCATCAATCTCTCCCTGAACATATCCTTTAACATGACCTGATACTCTTACACGTCCGGAAACCTCTCTTGCTGGTCTTGATATATTCATGGTAAGTGCTGTCTTTTCTATAACTATATCTCCAAGAAGAAGTATCTGTGGCAATACAAATAATACAAGAATGATAGATATCAACGTACCCCTTCCAAGCGCAACACCAATTGAAGCAACTGTTGCATCCGATGCTATCTCACCTATAAGAAATCCTGCACATGTAAGTATTGAACCAGATGTAAATATAGTTGGGAAAGACTGGTTAAGTGTCTCTATCATAGCCTCTTTAAGAGGATACTCCTTCTTTAGCTGCAGGTATCTGTTTGAAATAACAATAGCATAATCGATTGTTGCCCCCATCTGGATAGCTGATACGATTAAATATGCTATGAAAAATACTGTTTCATGATGTATTGATGGTACGGCGAAGTTTACCCATATACTTCCCTGTATTGTAAGTACAAGAAGTACTGGAAGTCCTGCCGACTGGAATGTAAACAACAGTATTATCATAACAAAAAGCGCTGTAAGCACACTTATAACTATATTATCTGATGCAAATGATGATTGAAGGTCGTGGTCACTTGTTGAATTACCTACAAGAATTACATCATTGCCATAATATCTGGCTGCTATCTGTCGTATCTGCTCAAGAGCTTCATAAGTTTCTTCGCCCTCAACCGGCAAGTCAAGATTAAGTACAAATCTTGAGTAATCTGTTCCCTGAAGCTGAAGCTGTGCATCATGAAGTGTATCGTATAATGTTGTAAGCTTATCATCAAGAGAACTATCCAATGTCACATAGCCCTGCTGATACTGGTCATATAAGAATAAGAACATATCTATAATAGGTACATCATATTCATCAATACCCGTGAACACAGGACCATATTGCTCCTGGTTATATGCATATGCCATATATAATACATTTACCACTTCAACATCTATATCTGTAAGTTCCGCAAACTGCCGCGGACTTAACTTATCAGTAAGTACATAATCATCATTAATAGATACATTAGAAAGACCAAGTGTCGATGTAACATAATCCAGTTTTTCTATCTGCTTTAGAGCCATTTTTTCTGAATCATAATTTCCCTTTGGAACCATAACTACAAGCTGGTTACTTGCTCCAAATGTATCTTCTATACGCTCCTCGGCTATCTTAGCTTCACTCTTTTTAGCACTGACGATTGAACTTGTATCATATATATACTGGCAGCGGTTTGATAATATTGCCGCAAATATAAGAAATACTATAAAGAGTGGTGGAATTATGTATTTTGTCCTGTTAGCAAACTTACCTACAAATGTTATCTTAGGAACATAACATTTGTGATGTGTTTTATCTATGCCCTTTGCAAATATAAGAAGCACACCTGGCATTAAAAGGAATACCGATATAAGGCTCAAAATAATCGCCTTAACAAGGATAATACCCATATCGTATCCAAGCCTGAACTGCATAAACATCATTGCAACCATACCAGATATAGTTGTAAGTGATGATGAACTTATCTCTGGTATTGCTTTAGAAAGTGCCACCTTGACAGCTTCCTCAGCATCAAGAGTTTCATGCTCTTCCATAAATCTGTCACACAGTATAATTGCATAATCAATAGCCAATGCAAGCTGAAGCACAACAGCAATTGAATTCGTTATTGATGATATTGTTCCAAACCAGTAGTTTGTTCCCATGTTAAGAATAGCTGCCACACCAAATGTTATGAGAAGTACCGGTATCTGCATATAAGCCTTTGTTGACAACATAAGAACAACAACTATTATAATCACTGCAAGCACAAGAATAATATTCATATCCTTTGCAAGCGATTCTGCACTGCTTTCTTCTGAACCGACTTCTGTCGAAACATATATATCATAGTCTGATAATATATCTTTGACATCATTCAATGCCTGTTTACTTATATCTTCATCTTCTGTTCCATCAAAAGTTATGTTAAATAAAGCATCTGTTCCCTTATAATGGTCTTTTGAATCGTCAAATTCTACCTGTTTCACTCCATTTACTGACTCAAGTGATTCAACAAGTGAATCTGCCTCATTATAGGTCACATTCGTAAGCATTACCTTGGCACTGCCATAAGTTATAAACTGCTCATCCATAATTGACAAGCCCTGCCTTGTTTCGCTGTCTGCTGGCAGATACGAAGTTATATCCTGATTAACCTGAACCTTATTTATACATAATACACTATAAATAATTGCCAGAATAAAAAGAATCTCTATAGCTTTACGCTTATTAACTATAAATGTTGCAACCGTAAGCCAGAAATTTCCTTTCTTTTTTTCTTCCTTTTGCTTCATATAACCTCCTGTTTGCTATTATCTTTATAGACATTATGTTGATTATTTATGTTTATTAATTATAATTATTAGAGGGCATATGCTCAATAAACATTTTTGTACAAAATGTGCATTAATAGACATTATGTTTATTTATGTTTATTAATTAAGAATTATTTTATACAATTATGCTGTACATAAAGATAAAATCTTACAAATAAATCATGGATTTACAAAAAGCGGAAGAATGGAGATAATATGAATACACAAAATAATACAAACATAGATGTTGATAGTAACAATAATGGCGTAAATAATGATATAAACAACAATAGCACAAACAATAATTATGCAAACAATGGTAATACAAATGACAGCAATAAAATTAATAGCAATAAAAAAGACCGGCGTATAGAGCGTACTAAAATTCTTCTTATAAACAGTCTTTCTGCCCTTATGGAATCTAAAAACATAAAGGATATTACCGTTAAAGAATTATGTGAATATGCTGATATTAACAGAGGTACTTTCTACCTGCATTATAAAGATATATATGATATGCTTGATTCTGTTGAAGACGAAATAACAATGCAGTTTGAACAGATTTTCCTTAAATATGATGCTGATAAGGATGAAAGATTTCCATATCCCATCTTCCTTGACATGTTCAAGCTTATAGACAAAAAGTCTGACTTGATACGTGCACTTATTGGTCCTAACGGAGATATATCATTTATTATGAAAATCAGACAGCTGTTCAGGCACAAATGCATAGAGTCATGGATATTTTCACGTGTGCCAAGACTTATCCCTCACTATGACTATTTCAGTAATTTCATAGTTTACGGCTCCGCCGGACTTATTGAAAACTGGCTAACAAATGGCAAAAAAGAAACTCCTGAAGAGATGGCGGCGCTTATCACCAAACTTGTCTCTACAGGAGTCAGCTCACTTTTATAACAGCTTGCTTTATTGTGGATAATTAAGTCTTTCAGGAACTGGATTATCAAGTACCTCTTCCTTGAACTTTTTCATATATATCTTGGCGAGTGTAAGATTGTTGTCTAAGTAATTACCACAATCTCTTGGTGAATAACCTGGTATCTCGCCCTCATATGAAAGTACATATTCAGCACCTTCCCTAAGCACATCAAGTATATCCTCAGACTTAAGATCTCCCGCAAATATTACATAAAATCCTGTACGGCATCCCATAGGGCCAAAATATATAGTCTTGTCTGCCCATTCCTTATTATTTCTTAAGAATGTAGCCATAAGATGCTCTATCGAATGTATGCCTGCCGTATCCATAGGTGCTTCTACATTCGGTCTTGTAAATCTTAAGTCAAATGTTGTGAGCACAACATCTCCCTGATAATCCTTTCTTGAAACATACACACCTGTTAAAAGATCAAGATGATTCACTGTAAAACTTGCTATTTTATTCATAATTTTCCTTTCCTGTATGTGGAATAATATTCCACATACTATCTTATATTTTATTTTAATTTTAATATTGTACCTTTGAACTACTTTAGCTATTTAGTATCTTTAATGTAGACCATTCTTCTGTTCTCACTTGTCACCCTGATAACAAGACATTTTATACCCATTATGAATTTTGACAATGTAGAATATCCATATTCCTTTACCTTAAAGTCCGGATAGTTAATGTGTATCTTCTGTCCAAGAGCTCCAAGCTCTACTCCGTTATCACTTGACTTAACATAGTTAACAGCATATTCTGTAACTTTTTCTTTCATATTCTTATCTTCCTTAAGGCGCACAAGAACTGTGTTATTGAACTTCTTAAGTTCAAGGCTGTTCATTTCCTCAAGAAATGTAGACAACGAACTGTAACCATAATTTCTCACATCAAAATCAGAATATTTCTTCTGAAGCCTGCTGCCTATCTCACCAAGACCAGTCTGTTTACCCTTATTATCATTTTCCTGGATAATCTCTATTATAGCATTTTCTATCTTTGACTGCTTTATAATATTATTGCTTGCTTTCTTCTTAGCCGGCTTACTGTCTGGTTCATCTTCATGTGCCTGCTCTCTTAACAGTTCAAGATCTGTAAACACCGAACATGCTGCCCTGAAAGAACGTGGGGTTTTATTCTCGCCCATGCCTATAACATCCATACCGGACTCTCGCAAACGGCTTGCAAGTCTAGTGAAATCACCATCTGAAGATACAATGCAGAAACCATCAACATTATTGGTATAAAGTATATCCATAGCATCTATTATGAGTGTAGAATCGGTTGCATTTTTTCCAACTGTGTTACGGAACTGCTGTATAGGAGTTATGGAATTCTCCATCAGTTCCTTCTTCCACTTGTTTGCCTGTGTGCTTGTCCAGTCTCCATATATTCTTTTATATGTTATAACACCATACTTAGTCATCTCGTCGAGTATATCTGATATATACTTCGATGAAATATTGTCCGAATCTATAAGTACTGCGTACCTTTTATCATCCAAACTTTATCGCTCCTCTCTTTATTCCGTCTTCTTTATATCTTACCCAGAATCTGCCAGTAAATCTTACTAAATATTATAAATAATTTTCTGATTATTTTATCATAATCTGAAATTACGATAATTATGTTTTATCCTGGATGCTGCTGATTTATTACATCTGATGTCTTACAACCTTATATTCATCATTACTCTGGTAATATGGACATTCCCTGTATTCTGATGTTAACAATCTTGCATAATCATCCTCATCCATATCTACATCACAGATATATTCTTCCATTTCTTCATCATATATCATATTATTACAATAATCACAGTTATAATGCGCTACTGCCATATTAACCGCCTTTCTTTTATAAGTTTATTGTTATTATTTTTATTGTTATAGCACACATTTTATTTAAGTACTTCATTCATGCTTCCGGTCCTATATCCGTCAAGGTCTAGTGAAACATACTTAAAGCCTATATTATGAAGCTTCTGCGAAACATCACTTCTTATATGCTCATCCATAAAACGTTCTATATCCTCTGGTAAAAGCTCTATACGGGCAATATTATCCTGAAGCCTTACCCTGAACTGTCCAAATCCAAGACTTTTTATATACTTTTCTGCCTCATATACCATATCCAGCTTTACAGCCGTTATATTCTCACCATATGCAAGCCTTGATGCAAGACATGCCGCCGATGGAATATTCCATGTTGGAAGATTAAGCATATGTGATAACTGTCTTATCTCTTTCTTAGTAAGTCCCGCTTCTTTTAACGGACTTCTCACGCCAAGTTCTTTTATGGCACGCATGCCTGGTCTGTAATCGCCATCGTCATCCACATTAGTTCCCTCTGCCACTGTACTTATCTCCATATCTGATACGAGTTTTCCTATGTTTGTGAATATGGCTTTCTTACATATATAGCATCTATCTGGTGGATTGACATCTATTCCTGGTATTGACAGCACATCTGCCTTGTATACTACATGCTTTATGCCCTCATATTCGCAGAACTTCTTAGCACTGGCAAGTTCATCCTCAGTAACAAAAAGTGAACTTATAGTCACAGCAACTGCATTGTCACCAAGTACATCGTGTGCAGTCTTTGTAAGAAATGTAGAATCAACCCCACCTGAAAATGCAATGGCTATTTTGCCACATTCCTTAATAATTCTTTTTAATTCTTCATATTTATTCTTAGTAATATTTGTTATATTCTTGTCTGTCACTGTTTTATCTCCTACCCAAAATATAAATAAACACTTTAACTTTTATCATAAACTTTTATCAGATATCAACATGATTTTCACACTAATTATCTTCATCGCTGATAGCCGGCTTATTATTCTCATAAGTATCAAGGAAGCTATGTTTTTCTCCGTGCTGTTTGTATGCAATAACCGTATCAAGATTAACATTCTCAACACTCCTGAATATATTCTTCTCAATATACGGACTTACCTTGGTTAAATCCTTAATAAGCTGCTTAATCTCTGCCCTCTTTGAGCCCTTTCCTGTTCCACCGCATGATGCACAGCCCTCTGTAAAACGACATGCACACTGTATAAACTGGAGATTATTATAATCCTTCCAGTGAATAATATCTGCCTCCCTTATAAGATACATAGGTCTTATAAGTTCCATTCCCTCAAAGTTAGTGCTATGAAGCTTTGGCATCATTGTCTGTATCTGTGCGCCATACAGCATACCCATAAGAATAGTTTCTATAACATCATCATAATGATGCCCAAGTGCTATCTTGTTACAGCCTAACTCCTTAGCTTTGCTGTAAAGATATCCTCTTCTCATTCTTGCACACAGATAACACGGAGATTCAGTTATATCAACTACTGTATCAAATATCTCTGTTTTAAACACTGTTATTGGTATATCCAAGAGCTTTGCATTGTTAAGTATAACATTGTAATTAAGTTCATTATAGCCTGGATTCATAACAAGAAACACCAGCTCAAAATTATTCTTTCCATGTCTTTTGAGTTCCTGGAAAAGCTTTGCCATAAGCATGGAGTCTTTACCTCCTGATATACATACTGCTATCTTATCTCCGTCCTGTATAAGGTCGTATTCATTAAGTGCCTGTGTAAACTTTCTCCATATAGGCTTTCTGAACTTCTTAACTATGCTTCTTTCTATTTCTTTAACACGATCTTTGGCTTCTTCACTGCTTTCATCCTTGTCTTCTTCAATATATTTCGTAAACTTCCACTTAAGATATGCCACGAAACCACCATCTATGCTATATGCCTCATATCCCATATCTTCAAGCGTATCTTCAAGCTCTTCACTTTTCTGTCCTGAATAACATAACAAATATATTGGAACTTCCTTTGAATATGTGTTAAGAAACTTCTCTCTTCCCCTTATATTATCTGGCTTAAGATCATTCATCATATCTTCCCAGAAATACTGGATAGCTGAATCCATAGTTTCCTTATCATATTCTTCTTTATCTCTTATATCAATAATAACTTTATCTCTTTTATCATCATAAAGTTGTTGTACTGTTCTCATTATAATCCTCGTTTCTTAATAATCCCTTATTAATCCTGCTTCATATCATCTTAACATATTTCTTGTACCGATTCTATATTTTTGATGTGATTGTAAAAAATATAAAACGGCATTCACGCCTGGAGCAAAGAATTCACCTCATTAATATAAAAATCTCCCTGACAAGACTCTTATAACATTTAGATCTTATCAGGGAAATTCTTTTTCCTTGCACTCACGAACCCGCGCTATCGCGCTCATAATATATTTCTCACAGCACATCCCATCTGCTTAACTTTATCCTTCTGTTCCTGATTAAAGCTTATCCATATCCTCTGCATGGCATAATATCTTCTATCATATACATTAAGATACATAGACGGGCGGCAGTTGTACACATTATACATATTAACAAGTGTCTCTGCATCTGGATATTCCTGTTCCTTTTCGTATTTGCGATACCTTTTTCTTGGCAGATAAAGTTTTTCAGACATAGTGTCCTGGGAATAATGCAAAACTGTTCTTACATATTGCAGCATTGAAAATCCATCCCACTGTTTTAACATATAATCAAGCAGCATGTCATCCCGTGTAGCCTTTTTTCCATCAAGAATCTCAACATTCCGGTAATACATTATGCTCTCTGCGATTATTTTCATAGCAAATGGCTTACTCTTATCATCATATTCACCCATTATAATATCAAGGTCGTCCGTATGCACATTATCCTTACTGCCACACACCAGTTCATCTATATCTATTCCCAGTTTCTGCAGTGATTTCATATTATTAAACGAAATTATGATATGCCCATTTTCACGTTTAGAATAATCATCCTGGGATATTCCCAGCTTTTTTCCCATTTCAGTCTGGTTAAATCCAAGTCTTTTTCTATAATTTTTCATTCTTTCACATAAATCTTCATAGTGCATGCTGTCCATTTACTTTTCCCTCATATGTAAATTGCAGCCCTTCTAACTATGGACTGTAATTCCAATATTTTCCAACATTCTTATGAAAATTTTATTACATCCGTTAATATCCCAAATAGGTCAATAATTGCATAACTTTATTTCATTTTTATTTTCTAAACTGTTAATATAATATGCAATATGTTTATAATAAACAAAAAAAGCACTTAAAACTGCTTTCAAAAAAACAGTCTGCAAAAAACCTGCAGATAACAACATTGACATACGTTATTATCTGCAGGCTTTTATTATCTTCCAAGTATCTTTGCTAAATCCTCTTCTGGTGTGCTTATAGGCAAGATATTATAATTCTTTACAAGAAAATCAAGCACATTAGGAGATATAAAGGCTGGAAGTGTTGGTCCCAAATATATATTCTTTATCCCAAGGTAAAGAAGTGTAAGAAGAATACAGACCGCTTTCTGTTCATACCAGGAAAGTACCATAGACAGCGGAAGCTCGTTTACTTCACAGTCAAATGCTTCTGCTAAAGCCATAGCAACCTTTATGGCACTGTATGCATCATTACACTGTCCCATATCCATTATTCTTGGAAGTCCGTCTATCTGTCCTAAATCAAGGTCATTAAATCTGTACTTTCCACACGCAAGAGTAAGTATAATAGAATCCTTTGGTGTCTGTTTTACGAATTCTGTATAGTAATTTCTACCTGGTCTTGCACCATCACAGCCTCCAACAAGGAAGAAATGGCTTATATCTTTATTCTTAACTCCTTCTATCACTTTACCAGCTACCGAAAGAACTGTTCCATGTCCGAAACCAGTCATAACATAACTGCCACCATTGATACCCGTTCTTTCCTGTCTTTGCTTATATCCGCCAAGCTCTAGTGCTTTATTGATAACAGGTGTAAAATCCTTTGTTCCATCTTTTCTTTCATCAATATGAACCATTTCAGGATAAGATACCACCTCTGTTGTGAATACTCTGTCTGCATAGCTTTTCTTAACTGGCATAAGACAGTTAGTTGTATATAATATTGCACCCGGAATATTATCGAATTCCTTCTGCTGGTTCTGCCATGCTGTTCCAAAGTTTCCTTTAAGATGTGAATACTTATTCAATTCAGGATAAGCATGCGCTGGTAACATTTCTCCATGTGTATATATATTAATTCCCTTGTCCTTAGTCTGTTCAAGTAACATATGAAGATCTTTTAAATCATGCCCTGTTACTACTATAAATGGTCCTTCTTCAACACTAAGTGAAACCTTTATGGGCGATGGTATACCGTAGCTTGTTGTATTGGCTTTATCAAGAAGCTCCATACATTTAAGATTAACTTCTCCAACCTCAAGCACAACTGGCAAAAGCTGCTCCATATCCATATCATAGCTTATGATTGATAATGCCTTGTAGAAAAAGTTATTAACCTCATCATCTGTATATCCCAGTACCATTGCGTGATATGCATAAGCAGCCATTCCTCTTATACCAAAAAGTATAAGTGACTTAAGTGAACGTATATCTTCATCGGCGTTCCATATGTTATTAACATCATAATCATCTGTATTACCACATTTTGACTGGCATACACTACAGTCTGGCGATATAATGTTTTTCTCCTTATGAACCCTGTCTATCATATCTTTAAGAGTTTTACTATTAAAGTTAACATTAGTTATTGTTGTAAATAGTCCTTCTATTATTATTCTGTCTGTATTCTCTGTCTTAGGATTGCTTCCGCACGCCTTTGCAAGTCCTATAAGCGCACCTGTAAGTTCATCCTGAAGCGCTGCAACTGCTGCATCCTTTCCGCAGACACCGGCATTTCCTGTACAGCCTGAACACCCTGCTGTCTGTTCACACTGAAAACAAAACATTTTATTATCCATTATATTTTCTCCTTCATATTTATTTTATATATCTATCTTTTTCATTTTATCTGATGAATAACGGCTTGAATAAATCAATCCTTTGTATGCACCTATTATATGAATACTGCATTATATTTTCCGTTGTAAATACAACATTTTTATATTTTAATTAATTTTAATATAACTTTATCCATACTAAATCTGATTGCTATACATTGATTATTTTTCAGTGATTTTTCTTATATTTCTTATATTTCTTATAAATTATACTAGAAAATCTGACGATATAATTGTATAATTAAAAAAAATTAATTCTTATATATATTTTAACAATATATGCTGAATTAATTTTCATTAACAATACTGGTATTTTCTTTTAACCAATATATGAATGTCAGAGCGTATTCTTACTTATCTATTATTGATACTTTATAGATAATTTCAGTATCTTTATATTTATATATATTTTAGAAAAGCTTCCACACTTTTATATTATGGAAGCGATTTTTTATACCTCTGGCATACCTATTATTTTTTTAAATTATACAATACAACTGGAGGTGTTGTTTTATGAAAATACAAGATTTTTGCGATATGAAAAAATTTGAACAGATTATGTCTAACTGGGCTAAAAGTACAGGACTTGCTACAGTAGCTGTTGGTTCTGATGGTGAGTATATAAGCGACTGCTATAACTTTACCGAATTCTGTATTGACCTTACAAGAGGATGTCCAGAAGGTAAAAGACGTTGTGAAAAATGTGACCGTGAAGGTCATGGTGTATATCCATGCCACGCCGGACTTGTTGACTTTGGTATCCCAATAACTCTCGACGATGGTACTGTCCTTGGAAGCATAATAGGTGGTCAGGTTCTTCCTGAAGATCCTGATGAAGATAAGTTTAGGGCTACTGCAAGAGAGCTTGGAATTGACGAAGATAAGTACATAGCAGCTCTTAAGAAAGTTAATGTCAGAACAAAGGATGAAATCCACGCATCTGCTGACCTTCTTGGCGATGTTATTAATATGTTTGTACGTGCCAGCTATACTTCTTACCAGAATTCACATATTCTTTCTGAATTAAAAACTGGCATAAGCAATGCTGCTGAACAACTGCAGACAGCCAATGATAAAGTTAAACAGATTGATGGTTTCAGCAAACGTCAGAATATACTTGCCCTTAATGCATCTATCGAAGCTGCAAGAGCTGGCGATGCTGGTAAGGGATTCGCTGTTGTTGCCGTTGAGGTACAGAAGCTAGCCCGTGGTATGGGTGAAGTAAGTTCTGATATCAAAAAGGCTATTAATGAAGTTACACAGACAATTACGGCTTTGGATAAAGAATAAATATTGTTGTTTAGTGAAGTCAACGTAAGTTGACGAACGGACGATATAAGGAACTGAAAGGCTGTCG
>DJDY01000222.1 GCA_002435585.1 Lachnospira sp. UBA5912 | reverse complement strand
ATTTTCGTCCTGCTTCGCATGACTGTTCGTTCGTTAATGGCGCAAGGAAAGTAAATGTCTGCTTCGCAGCCGCTTACTTTTCTTTTGCGCTCATTAAAAAAACGGAATGAACTTATATTATGATTACTGTTTAAACAATAGTTTCATATCGTAATCTCTTATGTCCATTCCGCTGGTTAAATGACTAAATAATATAAACAATCACATTGGTTTTACTTTAGCCGTAAATATGTTAAATATGCTGTCCAGACTATGCAAATGGATTCTCAGACTTGTAAAGTACGCCTGCTGGCTGATTATAAGCAATGTCTTCAACACCTATATATCTGAACACATTAAATAATGCCTTTCCAAAATGTCCAAATGCAACTGCTCCATGATGAGGATAGTTCTTTTCTATAAGTACATGTCTGTAGAATCTTCCCATCTCATTAATAGCAAATATACCGATTGAACCAAATGAACGAGTTCTTACAGGAAGAACCTCACCCTGTGCTATATATGCTCTTAACTGGCTGTCAGCTGTACTCTGTAATCTGAAGAATGTAATATCTCCAGGAACAATATCTCCTTCAAGAGTTCCATTAGTAACCTCTTCTGGAAGTGAACGTGCCATAATCATCTGGTTCTTCATCTCACAGAACGCAAGCTTAGATGAAGCTGTATTACCACAATGGAATCCCATAAATGTATCTTTGATTGTGTAATTAAACTTACCCCTGATATCTTCATTATAGATATCTGAAGGTACTGTATTGTTGATATCAAGAAGTGTAACTGTATCGTTACTTACAACAGTTCCAATGAATTCACTAAGTGCGCCATATATATCAACCTCACATGATACAGGAATACCCATAGCTGTAAGTCTCGAGTTAACATAACATGGAACGAAACCAAACTGTGTCTGGAATGCTGGCCAGCACTTACCAGCGATTGCAACATATTTTCTTGAACCCTTGTGTGCCTCTATCCAGTCAAGAAGAGTAAGCTCATACTGTGCAAGCTTAGGGAGTATCTCTGGTTTCTTGTTACCAGTTCCAAGTTCTTCTTCCATGCTCTTAACTACATCAGGAATTCTTTCATCGCCTGCATGCTTGTTATAGCTTTCAAAAAGATCAAGCTCTGAATTTTCTTCAATCTCAACTCCAAGATTGTATAACTGGCTGATAGGTGCATTACATGCAAGGAAGTTGTTAGGTCTTGGACCAAAGCTTATTATCTTAAGATTGTTAAGTGCATATACTGCTCTTGCAACTGGAAGAAACTCATGAATCATATCAGCGCATTCATCAGCTGTTCCAACAGGATAGTCAGGAATATAAGCCTTAACACCTCTTAAATTAAGATTATAGCTTGCGTTAAGCATACCACAGTAAGCATCACCTCTGTTACCTACAAGTCCACCATTAGCTGATGTTTCCTCTGCTGCAGCTATGAACATCTTAGGTCCATCAAAATACTTTGCAAGCATAGTCTCTGATATTTCAGGACCAAAGTTACCAAGATATACACATAATGCATTACATCCAGCCCTCTTGATATCTTCAAGTGCCTGCTGCATATGTATCTCGCTCTCTACAATACATACTGGACATTCATAGATATCTGCTGCATCATACTTACTCTTATAAGCCTCTATAAGTGCCTTTCTTCTGTTAACTGATAAGCTTTCCGGGAAACAATCCCTGCTTACTGCCACAATACCAATCTTAATCTCTGGTTTGTTATTCATCGTAAAAATCCTCCATTCTGTCTTCAGCACTATGATTACGTTCCTTCTGCCACCATCATATAATCCTGCCTGTTATGTATAATCATAGGCCTACTTATAGCCAAATCTCCTGAATAATCCCAAATATGGAAAATGCACATTAATAATTACATTTTCCATATTGGGTTCTAAGTAACCTGATACTTTTAAAAAATACATTATAAAAAGTTACTTATATAATAATATAATTTTTTGTTTTTTGCAATATGTATAACAACTTTTATATAACATTTTACATATCTGTCTATATTACGCATAACTACAGATTACAGAATACTATCTATTCTCTGGTGTATGCCATTTCCATTCCTGAACCTCTGGAAGATCCATGCCATACTCACTTATATACTGCTTATGTGCAACAAGAGTATCTCTCATCTTCTGGAGAAGATATGAGCCCTTGTTACCAAGCTGTGGAAGCGCATTAATAGCAGCTTCAACAAGATGATAACGGTCAATCTCATTCTGTACTCTCATATCAAATGGAGTTGTGATCGTACCCTCCTCCTGATATCCAAATACATGAAGGTTTCTGTTATGTCTGTAATATGTAAGTTCATGTATAAGTGTAGGATAGCCATGGAATGCAAATATAATTGGCTTATCCTTAGTAAATAATGCATCGTAATCTGTATCTGAAAGACCATGTGGATGCTGTGTATTAGACTGAAGTTTGAATAAATCCACTACATTTATAAATCTTATCTTTAATTCAGGCATATTATCTCTTAATATAGTTACAGCTGCAAGTGCCTCAAGTGTAGGTGTTTCACCACAGCCTGCTATTACAACATCTGGCTCTTCACCCTGGTCATTACTTGCCCATTCCCA
>DJDY01000094.1 GCA_002435585.1 Lachnospira sp. UBA5912 | reverse complement strand
GCCGTTCCTACTTCAAGAATCGACTGTGGCTGCTTTAATTCAAGCAGCACCTTTAGCAGATTGCCCATCTCTTTTCTAATAATTGGGACCTGGTCCTCAATTGCCTCTTTTTCTATTGTATTGCATATATCAGAATTACCACGGTCAAGAGAATTAATATAAGATACAACTCTCTCATTAACAATCACTGCCGTATCCTCCATTAATCAAATAACTTAGTTAAAATATAATGCTTTTGTATTGTATACAATTACTCATTCTCACTGCTGCTATCGCTTACTCCTGATAATATCTTCATCATCTCGGTTGGTTTCATACTCGTATTAAGACTATATGTTCCATCTACAAACTTGTCTTTATAATCAGATAACTTCACCTGAAAGTAAAACACAGCTTTATCATCTATAAGTCCCTTGTCATATAGCTGTGATGCCAGCTTCTTAGCCGATATGCCACTGCTTATCGTCACATCAACAACCTTGGCATTATCTGCTGTATCCATAGCTTTCTCATTAAATATCCTATTGCCAAATGTATACGCTTTAGTTCCTGCTGTAACAATCACAGCAACAGCTATAGCTATAAATATTGCATTCAACGATATCGAAACAATCATTCTAACCGACTTATTATTCATAATTAATATCCATCCATTCATCACCTGATATGAGCCTAACCGGGTAGAAATGTATCAGATAGCCAATCTGGTAGGAATACATTCATCACCTCAAAAAATCAAGGTCAAAATCAATTGAATCAACAACTGTCCTGCATATATCCTGTACCATTCTGCACAGGCATACTTCTGCAAGCAGATATCTGTTAACCATATTTTGATTTCTCATATCCTTATACTGATTATTAAGTTCCTCCTGGGCAGCAAATATATCTTCTACCTGACCGCAATTCTGTATTTCATAGTTTTTTCTGCGAAACTCATCAATACTTCTTTTCAGGTTAGGATCTCTGTTAACCATAGCCTCTAACCTTTTATACTCTTTATACTCTGCGCTTTCCCTAATGGTATCTGCTATGTCAGCCTTCAACTGATCTATTCTTTGCATTAAACACTCCCATATAACTCAATCTCACATAGTACCAAAATACCTGATTCTATTATACTGGCGGCTTTATAACTGAGCTTCCATAATTATTGGAAGAATCACTGGATTTCTCTTCATCTTCTTCCATAAATACTCGCTAAGGTCATCCTTAATTATATTCTTAATCTTGCTCCAGTCTGTAATATTCTTATCAAGACATCTGAGTACGGAATCTGTAACTATGGCCTTAGCTTCATCAAGAAGTTCTTCTGCCTCCCTGACATACACAAAACCTCTTGTAACTATATCCGGACCTGCTATTAACTGTCCACTGTACTTCTCAAGTGTAAGAACAACTATTATAATACCATTCTCAGCAAGATTCTGTCTATCTCTTAATACTATATTACCTACATCACCTACGCCAAGACCATCTACCAGTATGGCTCCTGTGTGTACCTTACCTACTATTTCTGCCTTTTCATCACTTAATTCAATGACATCACCTGACTTGGCTATTATAACATGATCCTTATCATAACCAAGTGACATAACAACTTCTTTCTGTGCTATAAGATGTCTGTACTCACCATGGACTGGTATTGCATACTTAGGCTTGAGAAGTGAATACACAAGCTTGATTTCTTCCTGACAGGCGTGTCCTGATACATGTGTATCCTGGAATATAACTTTAGCCCCTTTCATACCAAGTTCGTTAATAACTCTGGCAACTGATTTCTCATTACCAGGAATAGGAGTTGATGAAAATACCACGCAGTCACCAGGCTGTATTGAAACTTTTCTATGAAGGTTAGCTGCCATTCTTGATAATGCTGCCATGGATTCTCCCTGGCTTCCTGTTGTTATAAGCACAATCTGTTCAGGTGTATAGTTCTTCATTGACTCTGTTTCAATAAGAGTTCCATCTGGAATATGAAGATATCCAAGGTCTTCTGCAACATCTATGATATTAACCATGCTGCGCCCCTCAACACATACCTTTCTTCCATATGCTACTGCTGCATTAATAATCTGCTGCACTCTGTCTACATTAGATGCAAATGTTGCTATTATTATTCTGCTGCCTTTATTATCACTGAATATCTTATCAAATGTACTTCCCACAGTTCTTTCCGACATGGTAAATCCAGGTCTTAACGCATTAGTACTGTCGCACATAAGGGCAAGTACACCTTTTTTGCCAAGCTCTGCAAATCTTTGCAGATCTATAGGACTTCCATTAACCGGCGTATAATCCACCTTGAAATCTCCTGTGTGAACAAGAATACCTGCAGGTGAGAATATAGCAAGTGCTGCTGCATCTGCTATACTATGGTTGGTTCTTATAAACTCAACCCTGAAATCGCCAAGTGTTACAGACTGTCCATATTTAACGACCTTTCTTTTCACTTCACGCAGCATGTTGTGTTCTTTTAACTTGGACTCTATAAGCCCCATAGTAAGTCTTGTTGCGTATATAGGTACGTTAACCTCCTTTAATACATATGGAATCGCACCTATATGATCTTCATGTCCATGAGTTATAACAAATGCTTTAACCTTATCTATATTATCCTTAAGATATGTTACGTCAGGTATAATAAGATCTATTCCTAACATTTCTTCTTCTGGGAAACTAAGTCCACAATCTACAACAACAATACTGTCATCATATTCGATGGCAGTAATATTCATACCGATCTGTTCAAGTCCACCAAGAGGTATGACTTTAACAGAACCTACATTTTCCTTTTTCATTAAGCACCTCGTCCTTTTAATACTTATATTATCATTACCATAATCAATTGCATGACACTATGACTATTCCTGTCACGTCATCAACATTAAAATACGTATAATAAATACGCAAAAAAAGAGTTTCATAAACGCACCGAAACCCTTCGAAAGCACATAATCAGCTATACAAGTTCAATACCATCATCCATAAGCTCTGCAAATATTCTGCTTATTGCATCAAACTCTGTATCCTCTTCAACAAATTCATATACTGCATCTGTATCCTCTGCAGCTGAAGTATCCTTTAATATATAACACTGGGCATCATCTTTTTCTGAATCAGCTACTAATAAATAATTAACTCCATTAGCCCTTGTTTCTTCTATTATATATAATTCAACATTCTCGTTATCATCCGTTACAAACGTAAGCTTTTCCATATAAACTTCCTTTATATAATATTATTAATCATGCCAGGTCAGAAGATATTCTGTCTTTCTGACTGGTATCCACGGATTATTCCAGACTATGCATTCACAGTATTACCTGTCATATCAAGTCCGCATAAAGCACTCTTTCATAGTTTTATCTACTTCATTCCCTGATTATCAAGATAACCCTGTAATATGAACACTGCTGCTATCTGATCTATAACAGCTTTTCTGTTTTCACGTCTTACGCCGCTCTCCATTAGTGCTTTATCTGCTGAAACTGTTGTAAGACGTTCATCCCACATGACAACCTCAAGTCCTGTTCTTCTTTCAAGATTCTTAGCAAACTCCATGCAGGCTTCTGCTCTTTCTCCTACTGTATTGTTCATATTCTTAGGTAATCCAACAACTATCCTGTCTACATCATTCTGACTGATAATTTCTTCAATCCTTGCGTATGTTTTTCTAAGCTTATTTTCTTCTTTTCTTGTTATTGTTTCAACAGGCTGTGCTGTTATACCAAGTGCATCACTAAGAGCAACTCCCACTGTCTTCGTTCCGTAATCCAAACCTATTACTCTCATATGCCTCTATTATAATCCTTTTCCTTCGATAAAATACTTTATCACTTCTTCTACAAGTTCATCCCTTTCAACCTTCATAATAAGGCTTCTTGCATTGTTATGACTTGTTATATAAGTTGGGTCTCCTGACATAATATATCCAACAATCTGATT
>DJDY01000016.1:10783-10922 GCA_002435585.1 Lachnospira sp. UBA5912 | reverse complement strand
CCATCCGATTTCGCAGGTGGTGTTCCTATGAACGAACCTATGGCACAAAGATACTGTTCGCCGGCTTCAGAGGAATATAGTACAGGGATAGTAACAGGATGTCTTGACAATCCGTATATTCCACCAGATGGAATTGATA
>DJDY01000016.1:9239-10660 GCA_002435585.1 Lachnospira sp. UBA5912 | reverse complement strand
CCAACAGTAGAGGCACAGGTGTTGCTTACTGATGGAACTGTGGGACATGGAATGGTTCCAAGTGGAGCATCAACAGGTGCATTTGAGGCGGTCGAATTAAGAGACATGGATCAGAAAAGGTATCTTGGACGCGGTACTCTTAAAGCAGTTAATCACATCAATGTAGAACTTAATAACACAGTGCTTGCTATGGATGCCGCTGACATCCATGGAATAGATAATGCAATGATAAAGGAGGATGGAACAAAGGATAAGTCAAGATTAGGGGCTAATGCCATTCTTGCTGTATCCATAGCATGTGCCAGGGCAGCCTCAGCCTCACTTCATCTTCCGCTGTACAAGTTTATAGGGGGAAGTGCAGCTACGACACTTCCGGTTCCTATGATGAATATTGTTAATGGTGGAAGACATGCGGTTGGAAGTGACTTTCAGGAATATATGATAGTTCCTGCCGGTGCAGATAGTTTCAGGGAAGCCTTAAGAATGGGAACAGAGGTGTTTCATGCATTAAAGGAAATATTATCAAAGAAAGGATATGCCGTGACTGTAGGTGACGAGGGAGGCTTTGCGCCAGATGTAGCAGATGCATTTGAGGTGTTTAGACTTCTTGAGGATGCAGTCAGGGCAGCAGGGTATAAGCCGGGTAAGGATATATATTTTGCCATGGATGCAGCAGCTTCAGAATTATATAACGTAGAAAGTGGCTTATATGAATTTCCAAGAGAATATGCAGCGAAACATTCACATAAATATAATATGGAAAATGTTGAAACAGGCGTAGCTTCGGATGCTATGTCAGTTGAAACAATATATAAAAATGTAGACATTAATCCGGCAATTACAAGCCCTGTTTTGCCAGATACAATCAATGCAACATGTGATATTAAGCGGAATAGCAAGCAACTTGTCGATTATTACTCCAAAATTATCGACAAATTCCCGGTGATCTCAATAGAAGACCCGCTTAACGAGGAAGATTGGGAGGGATGGAAAGATATAACGAATAAGTTGGGGAATCGTGTACAGCTTGTGGGTGATGATTTGTTTGTTACGAATACACAAAGATTAAAAAAGGGTATAGAAGAGGGATGTGCGAATTCAATTCTTATAAAATTCAACCAGATTGGAACACTTTCAGAAACAATTGAAGCAGTCAGAATGGCACATAATGCAGGATATACTGCAATATCCAGTCATCGTTCAGGAGAGACAGAAGATACAACTATTGCAGATATGGCAGTTGCACTTAACATGGGACAGATAAAGACGGGAGCGCCATCAAGGGGAGAACGTGTAGCAAAGTACAACAGATTATTAAGAATCGAAGATGAGCTTGGAGCATCAGCAATATACCCGGGCATAAATGCTTTTAAGAACACAAAGATAAAGTAAGTGATTTATCAAGATAATGTAAATATAAT
>DJDY01000016.1:0-9198 GCA_002435585.1 Lachnospira sp. UBA5912 | reverse complement strand
TGTAAATATAATAAAAGCCAGAATTATGAATAATACGATAAATGAATGGAAATCATATGCTTCATAATTCTGGCATAAAATATGTGTTTATAGTACAGATAAAATTATGCGGTTTTTCGGATTTGCATATATAGTTTTATGAAATGCTATAAATAAAATATAAAGTCAAAACAGCATATAATTACATAAGTGAAACAATGCTAAGACCGCTTTTCTTAGAAAGGTCAACATATTCATTTCCACACTGGACAATAGGCTGGTGGAGTGAATTATCGTTTATAAGAACGACTTTGCCAGTACGTCCATCAGAAAGTTTGACATTAGTTCCTATATAAGATGCAACAACATTCTTGAGGAATGGAATGGCATACACAGGGTCAAACTTGGTGAATGCATCATGATACATCATTCTTACAACTTCAAAAGGACATATAGGAGCACGATATATACGTGTTGCTGTCATGGCATCGTATACATCAGCAATAGTGATGATTTTGGCAACAGCAGGAATATCAGCACTTTTAAGACCGAAAGGATAACCTGATCCATCACATTTTTCATGGTGGAGAAGTACGGCTTCTTTGACTGGAAGTGGGAGATCCTTGTCTTTTATCTGTTCATAACCAAGATTAACATGGTGCTTCATAATCTCATACTCGTTGTCAGTAAGGGCACCAGGCTTGTTTAATATTTTTTCAGGAACAAGGAGCTTGCCGATATCATGCATAAGACCAGCCAGTGTCAGGGTCTTAATCTGTTCTTCATCGAAATTCATCCATTTGCCTATGATAGATGCAATAAGTGAAACGTTAACTGAATGAACAAATGTAAGGTCATCTTTATTGCGCATAGCATGAAGCATATCAAACATCTGCAAAGAATTACGTGCTTCTGAAACAATGCTCATTGTATCAGATACGATTGCACTAGTATCTATGTGGTCTCCAGCTGTGAGAAATGAGTTAAGTTTATCCTTAACAGCATCTACATTTGTATTATATTCTGATTCAAAATGCTTGAATTCTTCGGAACTGCGAACCTTCTCATAGTAGTTGGCATTTTCAGTATCGGCGTTAACAGGTGCTGCATTACGTTCAACCTGTGAGGCTGAATCCTCTTCCTCATTATAAATGTTGATTTCAAGAACATGAAGGCTTGAGATTTTGGCAATAAGTGAAGGTGTAAGTACAGTATCTTTAGGTGCCAGCAAAGAACCATCACTTAATATAATGTCTTTTGAGAGCCTCATCCCTGCATGTGCATCAAATATAAATATTGTATTGTCGTTCATATAAATCCTCATTTCTGCGCACGATTATTGTGCATAATATGTTTGTGTCAAGTGCGCCAGGACACAAATCCCGGATGTGAAAATTGATTTCACGCTGCTTTTATTGTATGAATGCATGTAAAAAACCTGTCGGCAGCTAAATATAAAGAAGAATAACTGATAGCTGACAGCAGAAAATCATTATTAAATCAAATATAAAATAATTATAAATTTAATAAGGTGAAAAGTCAATTATACTTGACGTACAAGAATATATTGTGTAATATCTGTGATAGATTACAGATGATTTGAATAATATATATTACAGTGTATTAAATCTGTAATCAGAATAGAATATATGATTATATCCCTTATTTAGAGCGGTGGAGATACATAGGATCTGAGAAGCCCGGCAACCCCTTGTAAGTGATGTGTGGACATAAGCGTTTTAACAGCTTTATCACATGTGTACATGTAAAGGAAGGTGCCAACCTGAGCGAGATTATTCGAACAATGAGAGGATTTCGAAGCAGATTTCGGGTCCCGTTAAGGGACCTTTTTCTATGCATAAATATATTTATGCATCCATACGGAATAGGATATAAGCATGCCGGTTAGAATTTATCTTTTAATCAACTCATTGTATATTATGCAAATGTGTGTATTACGACAATATGTATTTAATTGAACATTTAAACGTGTTGTGTATTACAACAATATATAATAATTAAAACGTTTAAATGTGTTGTATATTGTTTAAAGCGTAATATGCATTGCCCACAATATAATATAATATGTGTTGCAAAGAATAGAATTAGGATATGACCGGGGATACTTAAAAACAGGGAAGTTTATAAAAAAGGAGAATTACTAAAAGATGGAAAAAAGATTATTTACATCAGAATCAGTAACAGAAGGACATCCAGATAAAATCTGTGATCAGATATCAGATGCAGTGCTTGATGCACTTTATGCACAGGATCCATATTCAAGAGTTGCATGCGAAACACTTACCAATACAGGTTTTGTTATGGTTATGGGTGAGATTACAACTAAGGCTTCAATAGATATTCCACAGATTGTACGTGATACAGTTGTAGAGATAGGTTATGACAGCTCAGAAAAGGGATTCGATGGTAACACATGTGCAGTTATGGTAGCACTTGACAAGCAGTCAACAGATATAGCTATGGGTGTTGATAAGGCACTTGAAGCTAAGGAAGGCATCGATAAGGATGACGAAGATCTTGGTGCTGGTGACCAGGGTATGATGTTTGGTTATGCTACTAACGAAACAGAAGAATATATGCCATATTCAGCTGCACTTGCACAGAAGCTTTCAAAGCAGCTTACAAAGGTTCGTAAGGATGGTACATTAAGCTACTTAAGACCAGATGGCAAGACACAGGTAACAGTTGAATATGATGAAAACAACAAGCCAATCCGTCTTGATGCAATCGTTGTATCTTCACAGCATGCTCCAGAAGTAACACAGGAGCAGATTCATGATGATATCAAGAAGTATGTTATAGATGCAATCGTTGATCCAGCTATGGTAGATGCAGATACTAAGATATTCATTAATCCAACAGGACGTTTTGTTATAGGTGGACCTAACGGAGATTCAGGTCTTACAGGTAGAAAGATTATCGTAGATACTTACGGTGGAGCAGCAAGACATGGTGGTGGAGCATTCTCTGGTAAGGATTGCACAAAGGTAGACCGTTCAGCAGCATATGCAGCACGTTATGTAGCTAAGAACATTGTTGCAGCCGGTATCGCAGACAGATGCGAAATCCAGCTTTCTTATGCAATTGGTGTGGCACATCCAACATCTATCTGCGTTGATACATTTGGAACAGGAAAGTTAAGCGATGAAAAGATTGTTGAGATAATCAGAGAAAACTTTGATTTAAGACCAAACGGAATCATCAAGATGCTTGACTTAAGAAGACCTATTTACAAACAGACAGCAAGCTATGGTCACTTTGGACGCACAGACCTTAACCTTCCATGGGAGCAGTTAGATAAGGTTGATACACTTAAGAAGTATCTTTAAAATATATTACTGTTTAGTGAAGTCAACGTGAGTTGACGGACGGACGATATAAGATACAGAAATGTTGCCGCCAGTAATACTTCAGACACCAGAAAGTTGGCTGGCGGCAACATTTCTGTATCTTATATCTGACATTGGTTTAATCTACTATAAACGTGACATTCACTAAATCAGTGTAGGAACTAGAAGTGGGGCGGAATTGTGCGCAAAGCGNNCGCAACCGCTCATACGAAACATCCGTGTTTCGTTTTCGCTCGATTATACATCCATGTATAATCGTTGCTGAAAGCTAATGGAAAGTATAAGAATTAGCACAACCAGCTTTCAAGTGTGTCCTGCGTATTACTGGCGGCAACATTTCTGCATCTTATATCTGACATTGGTTTAATCTACTATAAACGTGACATTCACTATCCAGTAATATATCTACGCAATCTTAGCATCTGTCTTTCCATTGTTTAACAGTCCTGCCTTAATAAGTGCATATCTTACAGCATGTCCTAATAATGTTGCTATAACAATCTTAGCAAGGTCAAATGCTATAAATGGATATACGCATACCTTAAGCGCATACATAAATGTACAATGTGCAACATACACAAACCATAGTGTTCCAAGACAATAATCAACAAATGTTCCTATAATCCATCCAACCAATGTAAGGACGAAATTTCTTTTGAACTTTTCTATAAAAATGCCACCTATAAGTGCCATAAGGATAAACCCGATTATGTAGCCACCTGTAGGTCCTGCAATCTTGGCTGGTCCTCCAACATACCCAGAGAACACTGGTAACCCAACTATTCCAAGGAGAACATACAGACAATAGCTGCATACTCCTGCCTTAGTTCCTATAACATACACTGTAAAATACACGACCAGATTAGTTAATGTTATAGGAATCGGTCCTATAGGAACTGACATAGGTGCAAGTATACATGTAACTGCTGCCATTAATGCCATAAAACATAACTGATAAACTGTAAACTTTTTCTCTTTCACTTTTCTCTCCATTTCTGCGTATAAAGCATGTTAACCTTTTCTAAACAACCTGTATAAGTGCTGTTTGCAATGTTAACTTTGATTTTTATTAAGTTTACATTGTTATGTTGCTATTGTCAACTCATTTTTATGATAGGTTAACATTAAGCTGGCATTTAATGTTTTTATTATTAGGTGCTATTGTCAAAAGTATAAAAGTCGTTTTTGCTTGCAGCAAAAGACTTTTTATTTGAGATGTTTAAGAATTTTCCTATTGCTTTTCAGCATATATATACTGTATCATCCCAGGTCCTAACGCATCTGTAGGTCTTGCTATAAAGTTATGTTTCTCATAGAATTTCTCTCTTCCCTTGGCACACATAAGACATAACATCATTCTGGAATCGTCAAATGTAAGAGATTTCACATATTCTATAATATGTTCAATCAGCATACTTCCTATATGTCTGCTCTGATACTCTGGTATTATTATAAGATCCTGGATATAGCTTATAACTGCCTTGTCACCAACAACTCTTCCCATTCCTATCGGCTTGTCATCATCCAGTACAGTAAACACCTTAACACTGTTATCAAGTGCTGTCTGTGCCTGATTTCTTGTAAGTTTTATCCAGTTAACCTTATCCCTTAAAGACAAATATATATCTACATCCTTTATATCTTCAACTATTCTAATCATAATTCATCCATTCCTATAACCAGTTTAAAACTGTATTTTATTCCGCTGCAAAACACAGAGTTATAATTTTTCATACATTTATAATTCAACTAATTAATGTATGAATCTTGCAATAACTCATTACTGCTTCACAACAATTTATTGATAAGTATACATTTTTTATGTATAATTGTCCATAAAGCATTTTTAAGTTTAAAATAGCTGCATATAAACTATAATTATAAAAGGGGAATTGATTATAATGATTACTGTATCTAAAGATAATTCTGGCGATTTCAACTCTGTACAGGAGGCTGTGGATTCTATACACTCATCTTGTGAAAAAGAGACTATATTTATAAAAAACGGAATCTATAAAGAACGTGTGGAAATCACAAAAGACAATATAACTCTTATTGGTGAATCAAAAGAACATACTGTGATAACCGAGGGTTATTATGCTCTCATGAACATGCCTGACGGAAGCAGACGTGGAACTTTCAGGTCGTACACATTTTTTGTTAACGCCAATAATTTTGCAGCATATAACATTACTTTCGAGAATTCTGCCGGTTTTGGGAAAAAGGTTGGACAGGCAATAGCTGTATATGCTGAGGGAAACAATATAACCTTTAAAAACTGCCGTCTTCTTGGTCATCAGGACACTTTATTTACCGGTCCTCTCCCACTTAAGGAAAAGCAGCCAGGAGGCTTTACTGGTCCAACTGAATTCGCACCAAGAATTCCTACAAGACAACTATATGAAGATTGTTATATATGCGGAGAAATAGATTTTATATTTGGAAGTGCAACAGCTTACTTTAAGAACTGTACTCTGTATGCATTAAACAGAAACGAGGCTATTAACAGTTACTATACTGCACCTTCAACATATGAAAATCAGAAATACGGATATGTATTTGATAACTGTACATTTACCGGAAATTGTCCAAAAGAGACATGTTATCTGAGTCGTCCATGGAGAATACACGCCAAAGTTGTATTATTAAACTGCGAATATTCGGACCAGGTTGCAAAAGAAGGCTTCCATGACTGGAACAAGCCCGAATCACATGACACTGTTTATTATGCCGAATACAATGGACATGGCCCTGGTTATCTTCCAGATAGCAGAGCTTCCTTCGTACATATACTCACCGATGAAGAGGCTGCCATATACACTAAGGAAAATGTTCTGTCACATGAATAATAATATTTTACTTATACCGATATTATTTGAATAAATAATATTTTTACTTGTATCGAACAATATTTAACCCAATAATATATTTACCTATATCAAACAATATTTAACTATTAAAATAGCTGCAGAATTAAGAATCATCTATATATCACATATTCTTCTTAATGCTGCAGCCATTATTTATATGTTTAGTTTATTTTTATATATATTGTCTACTGAAGATTGATAGTTTCTACCTGCTGTGAACCTGATAATACCTCAAGCTTCATGTCTGATGATTTGACAGCTGATGCTTCGGGAACCTGGAATACCGCTGCCGCTGTATAACTCTCCCCAGCCTTGATGCTTATGCCATCAAGTCCGCATATGTCATTCTTAAGCATAGACTTATACTGGTTATATGTTCCACTTCCCATACTTAGCTTCATCGTCACTGCTGATGACTTAGTTGTTGCTGTAACTGCAGATGAACCTGTATTCTTAATCGTGAATTCAACTGCAACCACCTTACTGCCACTTTCGGCTGGAACACATACCGCATATGCTTCTGTAGGATATCTGTCGTTTATGGAAACATCCTTATAACTCACTTCAACTCCACTTAAACCAAGCGCTTCTGATAAACTTGATGCAGTTGTGGTAGCTGTTGTTGTTTTCGTTGTCGTTGTACCTGAAGCAGCTGTTGTTGCAGCTGAACCTGTTGCAGAACCCACAGCTGTTGTCTGCTTAACAGTTCCTGCGGCTGTTGTCGCCTTAGTACTATTCTTACTTGCCTCTGCACTATTTAGCTTAGTATATTTCCATTCGTTATCATATGAATGCTTAAGCAGTGTACCAGCCACATATTCAGCTATCATATCATTCTGTTCATTAGTAAGTGAGACCTTGTCTCCACAGCCTGATAATGCAAATACACCAACAATGCATAAAGCTGCCAAAGTTAACTTTTTCATAATCTACTATTCTCCAATCCACCTTATAACTATTAGGATTGTATCACAACTTACAGTCAAGGTCAAACCAGAACTCAACACCATTGGAAAGATTATTCACACCACATGTCTTACCCATAGATTCAACTATCGCCTTTACTATAGAAAGACCTATGCCGTTACCTCCATATTCTCTTGTCCTTGCCTTGTCAACCTTATAGAACTTCTCCCATATATGCTCTATATCTTCCTCTGGTATGTTGTTACCTGTATTAAAAACTGAAACCCTGACATTATCTTTGTCCATCTGCTTTACTGTTATTTTTATGATATTTTCGTTACAACAATGATTTATGGCATTAGACAAATAGTTGGTGATTACTTCTTCGACCTTATATTCATCTGCCCATACATACAAAGGTGCAGCCCCTATGTCATAAGTTATAGAAAGTTCCTTTTGAGAAGCTCTTAATTCATTGGCATTACCAACCGACTTTACCAGCTCATTAATATCAAATCTCTCCATAACAAGCTCATCCTCACCAAACTCTATCTGGTTAAGTGTCAGTAGTCTTTTAACCATATTATTCATCTTAGCCGCTTCGTCCATAATAACACTACAGTAGAAATCCATGCTTTCAGGATCATCTGTGATACCTTCTTTCAGTCCTTCTGCATATCCTTGTATAAGTGCTATAGGAGTCTTTAACTCATGTGATACGTTAGAAAGAAAATCTGTTCTCATCTGTTCAAGTTTTTCCTTCTTATCAATATCTCTCTGAAGTTCCAGATTGGCTGCTTTTAGCTGTGATATATTTTCTTCAAGCTTCTGCGACATATTGTTCATACTGTTACCTAAAAGTCCTATCTCACCTTTATCTTTACCATCATATTTGATGTCAAAATCAAGTTCTGACATTCGTTCAGCTATGTTGGATAACTGTTTTATAGGTCTTGATATATAAGAAGACAGAATAAATGCTGCTACAATTCCTATAATAAGTGTTCCTATACCAATATAGGTTATAAATGTATTAGAAATATGGACATTATCTTTAATGCTCTGTATTGGTGTTCTTATAAGAATAAAATTACCATTATCAAGCGTTCCCCATAATTCTATATAATCATCCAGGAGTCTGTTGTCATACACCTTCTGGACAGTATATTTGTCACTCTGATATAAGATTTCCCTTGTTTCACTGGCACCATTGCCAGACATATCTATAATCTTCTCAGGTGGTGTTTTCTTACCACCTTTATCTGTGCTATCTGACATATCCCCCATACCATCTGGCTGGTTATCCGGCATATTAGTATCATTGCTGTCACCATTATTATCAGCACCATTGTTACTTACGCCATTGCCGTTAGCATTATCATTGTCATTATTCTTACTATCGCCTGACTGTTCCTGCTGGCCTGAACCTGACTTATCCGATATTCCCTGAAAGATATCATTATTAAATATACTTTTCTTTAATCTTTCAAGCATCATCTCATCGCCATGCGTACTTACATAAAATGTTGTCCAGTCACTGTTTACAATAATTATCGACATTCCTTTAGACGTTGACACCTGTTCAAGGTTATTTCTAAGGTCTGTATCAGATAACGAACCCGAACTATACTGATTACAAGCATCATCTATGCATTCATAAGCATTTAACATAGCTTCCTGCTTGTCCTTCATATAGAATTTTTCTGAAAACATTACATTGAAAAGCAGCAGCATAACTATAAGTATACATATTATACCTGCAAACAATAATGTAATCTTAAATCTGATTGAATGCTTACCCATGATTGATCCTCTTATTTTTATATTTATCAGACTACTTCAAACTTATAGCCCATACCCCATATTGTCTTTATATAATCGCCCTTATCTCCGAGCTTTTTTCTTAATTTCTTAACATGTGTGTCGATTGTTCTTGCATCTCCGAAATAATCATAATTCCATACATTGTTAAGTATTTTTTCTCTTGATAAAGCAATTCCTTTGTTGTCAACAAAATAAGTAAGCAGCTCAAATTCTTTAAAGCTTAATTCTATCTCTTCATCGTTAATCTT
>DJDY01000048.1:4425-4664 GCA_002435585.1 Lachnospira sp. UBA5912 | reverse complement strand
GTAACACTTGGAACAGGTGTCGGAGGCGGTGTTATTGTTGATGGAAAGCCACTATGTGGATTCAACGGAGCAGCAGCCGAGATAGGACATCTTCCTGTTGTTGAAGATGAAAAGGAATATTGCAACTGTGGCAAGAAGGGGTGTCTTGAACAGGTGGCATCTGCAACCGGCATAGTTAAGACGGCAACGAGGATGCTTAATGAATCTGACGAGCCATCGGCTTTAAGGGATATACCTTA
>DJDY01000048.1:4060-4358 GCA_002435585.1 Lachnospira sp. UBA5912 | reverse complement strand
GACGAGGCTAAGGATGGTGATGCCATTGCACTTAAGGTAGTAGATTATGTATGCCGGTATCTCGGTAAGGGGCTCGCATGCGCAGCTGGTATGGTTGACCCGGAGGTTATAAGTATAGGCGGTGGTGTTTCGGCAGCTGGCGAGTTTCTTCTAAGCAGGGTTGAAAAGTATTATAGAGAGTATGTATTCCATGCATCAAGGAATACTAAGATTATAAGGGCAACACTTGGCAACGATGCCGGAATGTATGGAGCAGCAAGACTTGTCTTAAATACATGATATAATGAGCGCAAAAGAA
>DJDY01000048.1:3685-3963 GCA_002435585.1 Lachnospira sp. UBA5912 | reverse complement strand
AAGAGCGCGAAAGCGTGGGTTCGTGAGTGCAGTGATGAAGAAGAGAAAATTATGATATAATAAATATTTAATATGAACAGGGAGTATGATAATACATGAATCAGAATGATTTGTTGGAAAAGCTTAAAGATATAGCAGGTGAATCACAGGTCATGGTAGATGAACCTATGAGTAATCATACTACATTCAGGATAGGAGGCACTGCGGATTATTTCGTGATGCCTTCTTCTGTTGAAGAGCTGCAGGCTATAATATATTTATTGAAAAAATCAGACATA
>DJDY01000048.1:0-3587 GCA_002435585.1 Lachnospira sp. UBA5912 | reverse complement strand
ATACAGCTTTCAGATACATTTGACGGAATGGAGTATGTAGATGATGTAACAGTAAAGGTTATGTCTGGCATGAAGCTGTCAAGACTGGGGAAAAAGCTTGCGGATAATGGACTTGCAGGTTTTGAGTTTGCAACAGGAATTCCTGGAACGATAGGCGGCGCGGTAAGGATGAATGCAGGAGCATATGGCGGAGAAATAAAGGATATTATTATCAGCGCTGATGTACTTGATAAAGATGGCAATATAATAACACTTGATAAGGATGCACTTGAGCTGGGATATAGAACAAGCTGTATAATGAAAAATGGATATATAGTATTAAGTGCAACTTTTAAGCTGGAAAAAGGCAGTACAGATGAGATTAAAGATAATATAAAAGAACTTTCAGTTAAAAGAAGAACCAAGCAGCCACTGGAATATCCAAGCGCGGGAAGCACATTTAAAAGACCAGAAGGGTACTTTGCGGCAAAGCTTATAGAGGATGCCGGTCTAAAGGGAATGTCAGTTGGTGGCGCACAGGTATCAGAAAAACATGCAGGCTTTGTTATTAATAAAGGAAACGCTACTGCCAGTGATGTGTGTCAACTGACAGATAATATAAAAAAAGAGGTAAAGAGCAGGTTC
The DNA here is from genome assembly GCA_002435585.1 of Lachnospira sp. UBA5912. Lineage (GTDB taxonomy): Bacteria > Bacillota > Clostridia > Lachnospirales > Lachnospiraceae > Lachnospira. The sequence continues at coordinate 2,963 of DJDY01000048.1, read as the reverse complement.
GGAGTTGAACTTGAACTTGAAGTTATCAAACTTGGTGAGTTCTAAAAGAGTATAGGAAGTATTGAGGCAGCATATGAAGATTATTATAGTCACAGGAATGTCTGGGGCAGGCAAATCAACAGCGTTGAATGTTTTAGAAGATGAAGGGTATTATTGTGTGGACAATATGCCAATCTCTCTTATACCAAAGTTTGCAGAACTGGCAGACTGCCAGAAACAGGATAATGGATACAGCAATATAGCACTTGGTGTTGATATAAGAAGCGGCAATTCACTTGCTGAGTTTGATTCTGTACTTGATTATATGAAAAATAAGAAATATGACTATACAATCCTGTTTCTTGAATCAAGTGATGAAGTGCTTATAAAAAGGTATAAGGAAACAAGAAGAACGCATCCGCTTGCCAAAGATGGAAGAGTAGATAAAGGAATAATGCTCGAACGAAAGCAGCTTAAGTTCCTTAAGCAGAGAGCAGATGTAATCATAGACACAAGCCAGCTTCTTACAAGGGAGTTTAAGGAAGAACTTGAAAAGATAGTGCTTGGAAGAAAAGAATTTAACAATCTGATAGTTACAGTACTATCATTTGGGTTTAAGTATGGAATACCATCTGATGCAGATATGGTGTTTGATGTAAGATTTCTTCCTAACCCATATTATGTTGAAGAATTAAGGCCACTTACAGGAAATGATAAGAGAATACAGGATTATGTTATGAGGGCACCGGAAGCAGAGGAGTTTCTTGAACGTGTTGACGGACTTATACAGTTTTTGCTTCCTAACTATGTAAAGGAAGGAAGATCAAGCCTTGTTATAGCAGTTGGATGTACAGGTGGAAAACATCGTTCAGTTACACTTGCCAATGCTATTGCAGACAGACTTTCAAAGACACCTTATGGATGCAAGGTGGAACACAGGGATATAGAGAAAGATTCAAAGCGTAAGGGCTGATAGTTGTAAGAACTTAATACTTATTACAACAAATGCAGGGTATACCTTTGTATAGCAATATAAGAAATGGAGATAATTGATGTCGTTTTCTTCAGATGTTAAAGAAGAGTTAAGTGCAAGGCTTGATTCGGCAAGGCACTGCCAGATAGCCGAGTTTGCAGCTATTATGGGAATGTCAGGACGTATAAGGCGCTCATCAGGTGGAGAGATGCAGGTGGAAATGCTCACTGAAAATGAGGTTGCAAGATATAAGTTTATTGTACTTTTAGAGACTATATTTGATATAGATTCCTCAGATATATTATATATATCTGAGGGCAGCAGGGACACAAGTATAAGGATATGTGACCAGAAACAGGTCGCCAAGATACTGCAGATGCTTAAGTGGGCAGATGATACATTTGACCATATAGAACCAGCGTTTGTTGATCCAAGGATAGTGCAGAAGGATTGCTGCAAGAAAGCATTTATAAGAGGAGCTTTTATAGCTGCAGGTTCCATAAGTGATCCCAACAAGTTCTATCATTATGAAATAGTGTGTGATTATGAAGAAGATGCAGAATGTGTTAAAGATATGTTATGCTTCTTTAATCTTGATGCCAAAGTTACACAGCGTAAGAACAATTACATAGTTTATATGAAAGAGGGCAGTAATATAACGGATGTTCTTAATCTTATGGGAGCATATGTTTCACAGATGGATCTGTATAATGTAATGATTCTTAAAGAGATGAGAAATGATGTTAACAGAAAGGTGAACTGTGAAACTGCCAATCTTAATAAGACAATATCAGCGGCAGTTAAGCAGACGAGAGATATTGAATATATAAGAGATACCGTAGGACTTTCAAGTCTTAAAGAAGGATTATACCAGGTGGCAAAGATTCGTCTTGAGCACCAGGATATGAATCTTAAGGATATAGGAGCGCTTCTTGACCCTCCGGTAGGTAAGTCAGGTGTCAATCACAGATTAAGAAAGATAAGTGAGATGGCAGATGAAATAAGGATTGCAAGAGGCGATTTATAGGACAATGGTTTATAAATCAGCGTATTTAAAAGTATTAAAAAATAATAAAAATTATTAATATTATATAGCAGCCACACAGGGGTATTGACAACAAGCGTATAATAAAACTTAGACAGGATATATTTATGGTATGTGAATACTATTATAATATTACAGTCCGGTGTAAGTGTTTTTGGCTTCCATATAGCATAACTTATGCACATATATGCATAACGAAAGCTGTGTAGAAAGCAGAAACACAGAGATTATATACAATCAGGATATAATGGAGGATAATGAGATGACAAAGGTAGATATTATTTCAGGATTCCTGGGAGCTGGAAAGACAACTCTTATAGCTAAGCTTTTAAAAGAAGCATTTGCAGGAGAACAGGTAGTCCTTATAGAGAATGAGTTTGGTGAAATCGGTATAGATGGTGGATTCTTAAAGGAATCTGGCGTTGAGATAAGAGAAATGAATTCAGGATGTATATGCTGCTCTTTAGTGGGCGATTTTGGAACATCACTTAAAGAAGTAGTGGAGAAGTATCATCCAGACAGAATTATTATTGAGCCATCTGGTGTTGGCAAGCTTTCAGATGTTATAAAGGCAGTTAAGGATCTTCATATTGAGAACGAAATCAGATTAAACAGTGCATCTACAGTAGCAGATGCATCTAAGGTAAAGGTATATATGAAGAACTTTGGTGAGTTTTTCAATAACCAGATTGAGCATGCAGGAACTATTATTCTTAGCAGAACACAGAATGTTTCAGAGGCTAAGTTAAAGACAGATATAGAACTTATCAGATCACTCAACAAGGATGCACATATTATCACAACTCCTTGGGACGATATTAATGGTAAGCAGATTCTTGATGCCATGGAAAATGTTACTAACCTTGAGCTTGAGATGCTTGCAGAAGCAGCAGCTAAAGTGGCAGAAGAACATGAACATCATCATCATGACGAAGAATGTGGCTGTGGACATGACCATGAGCATGA
>DJDY01000153.1 GCA_002435585.1 Lachnospira sp. UBA5912 | reverse complement strand
TTTTGGGGTGTCAAACTTCCGTGAAGATAACCTAAGAGCAGCTTGAAGAAGTTATAAATATTCTTATTAATATAAGCGGGAGTTCACAATGGTGGATTCCCGCTTAGTTACGTCTATGTTGCAGTGTTTTATGTAATAGATGTGATAAAAGTGTATAAGGCTCTTGTTTAACTACGTTTATTACGTATAAGGTGAAACGTATAAGACAGCTTTTTTATTGTAAATGTCTTGTGGATTTGATATACTGATAGAAAATAGTTAAAAAAGGGAGAATTGCGGTGAAAGACGGATATATCAGAGTAGCAGCACTGACACCTAAGATAAAAGTGGGTGACTGTGTATACAATGGAGAACAGATTAAAGCTCTTATAAAAGAGGCTTATAGCAATGATACAGCAGTAGCTGTATTTCCAGAATTATGTATAACAGGATACACATGTAATGATTTGTTTTTACAGGATACACTTATAGATGAGGCCATGGAGGTACTTCTGGATATAAGGGATTATACATCAGATTATAGTGGAATGCTTGTTATGATAGGACTTCCATATATGTATAATGGAAAGTTATATAATGTTGTAGCAGCGGTTATGAATGGACATGTACAGGGGCTTGTACCTAAAATGTGCATACCTAATTATGGTGAGTTCTATGAGAGAAGACAGTTTTCAGAGGGATTTAGAAGTAATATAACTGTCAAGATAGATAAGGATGAAGCGGTATTTGGTGGAAGCGTAATATTTTGTTTTGATAACTATCCAAAGCTAAAGGTTGCTGTAGAGATATGTGAGGACTTATGGACACCTCAGCCACCAAGTATAAGACATGCACTCAATGGAGCAACACTCATAGTAAATGCATCAGCAAGTAATGAAACTATAGGTAAGGCGGAATATAGGAAGAATCTTGTCAAAGGGCAGTCAGCAAGACTTGTGTGTGGATATGTATATTCAAGTTCAGGAGATGGAGAATCAACACAGGATATAGTTTTTAGTGCCCACAATATGATAAGTGAGAATGGTTCACTTCTTGCGGAAGCTGAAAAGTTTGCAAACCAGTCAGTATATGCGGATATAGATATAGACAGGATATATTCAGAAAGAAGAAGAATGTCTACGTTCGTTATTGATGAAGATAAGTCTGCTAAGGAGGGTTACACATATGTTGCATGCCCTGAGCTGATAAACAGAGATCTTAAGCTTAAAAGATTCTTTGATAAGGCACCTTTTGTTCCTTATGATAAGTATGAAAGAGATGCAAGATGTGAGGAAATTCTTGATATACAGACGTATGGGCTTAAGAAAAGGCTTGAGCATACAGGATGTAAGAGCGCGGTTATAGGTATATCAGGAGGCCTTGATTCAACACTTGCTTTGCTTGTTACGGTCAGGGCGTTTGATTTACTAGGACTTGACAGAAAAGGAATAACCTGTGTTACGATGCCTTGTTTTGGAACAACTGACAGAACATATAATAATGCTATAAAGATGAGTAAAAAGCTTGGGACAGCTTTAAGAGAGATTAATATAAGAAAGTCGGTTAAACAGCATTTTGAAGATATCGGACATGATGAATCAGTGCATGATGTAACGTATGAGAATGGTCAGGCAAGAGAGAGAACACAGATACTTATGGATATAGCAAACCAGACTAATGGTATGGTTATAGGAACAGGTGACATGTCAGAACTTGCACTGGGATGGGCAACATATAATGGAGACCATATGTCTATGTATGGCGTGAATGCATCAGTGCCTAAAACACTGGTAAGACATCTTGTAAGATATTACGCTGATACTTGTGATAATGAAGAGTTGTCAGAGGTGTTAACTGATGTACTTGATACACCAGTAAGTCCTGAGCTTCTTCCACCCAATGAAGATGGAACCATACAACAGAAGACAGAAGATCTTGTTGGACCATATGAGCTTCACGATTTCTTTATGTACCATATATTAAGATTCGGAGTTGAACCTGAGAAGTTATTCAGAATTGCAAAGCTTGCATTTGTAGGTGAATATGATGAGAAAACTATATATAAGTGGCTTCGTACATTTGTATGGAGATTCTTTTCACAACAGTTTAAGAGATCATGTCTCCCTGATGGACCAAAGGTTGGTTCAGTTGCAGTGTCTCCAAGGGGAGATCTTCGAATGCCAAGTGATGCAAGCAGTGCAGCATGGATAAGGAAACTTGATAAAATAAAAGAAAATATAATGGAGGATTAATAAAAATGGCAGGCAATAATGCTAATAAGTCAGCCAGCAAGTCACAGAGTACAGCAGGCGCAGAAAAGGTTATGACCAAATATGACAGAAAAGTGGCTAAAAGAAAAGCTGAAGAAAAAAGATTAAAGAGAGAAAAGATTATATTCAGAGCTGTATTCGCAGGTGTTATAGCAGGTATTATAATTGCGGCGGCAGTTATAGGTGGAACAAGGTATAACCGTATACATAACAAGTTCATAAGTGTTGATGGAAAGAATATAGGACAGATAGAATTTGATATGTATTATAATTTATCAAAAAATGCAATGATGTCACAATCATTTTATAACAATATGACAATGGCTGATTATTTCTCATATATGGGATATAAGAGTTCAGAGAATGATAAGAGTCAGACTAACTCACAGACGGGAAAAACATGGTATGATTATTTTGCAGATAATGCATTAAATACCATAAAGGAATACAAGGCACTTACAAAAGATATGGAGGCTAATGACTTTGAATATACGTCAGGCGATGATGATTATGCAGATTTTACCAAGCAGATAGAAGATGCAGCATCCCAGGCTGGAAAAAGTGTTAAGGATTATTATAAGCAAAGTTTAGGACAATATGCAACAGAGAAGAATGTGAAGAAATATGTCATGGAATATCTCAAAGTTAATGCATATCAGAATAAACTTACAGAAGATTTTGCCGCTACAGATGCAGAGGTTAAAGAATATTATAATGAACATAAGGATCTGTATGACCAGGTTGATTATAGAGAGTTTACAGTAACGGCGGTAGATTCTACAGATGGAGAGATGGAACAGGCTAAGTTAAAGGCAGATGAGTTTGCAGCAGGAGTGTCAGATGAACAGTCATTTATAGATCTTTGTAAGAGAAATGCACAAGAAGGGGAAAGCAAATATGATACAGCAGAGGGTTCATTACTTTCTAAAGTGACAAGCTCTAACATGGATTCAGGAACATCAGACTGGCTTCTTTCAGATGATCGTAAAGAAGGTGATGTTACAGTTATAGAGAACACATCATCACACTGCTATTATGTATTATATTTCATAAGTAAGTCATATGATGGAAGTATGGATGAAACTATAGCATCCAATGTGCTTAATCAGAAATACTCAGATTATATAAATAATCTCACAGCAGATATGGAAACAAATACATATAACAGATTCTAAAGTATATAATAAATATTTATATGCATATGTTTTCATAATATGCTGTCGGGTATGCTGAATAATATATAAGCATACGAATAGCAGGCGGGATGACTATATATGTATACAAAAGAGGCAGATAAGCGAAAGGAGAGGGGATATGTTTCATACAATATGTATAGCATGTATAATAATAGGAATTCTGATACCTTTTTGCAGTATAGTTCTTAATCTGTTCGATGGGTTTGTTGATTTCATATCTATTGATATATTCCAGCTTGAATTCGGACAGGATCTTATATTGGATTTTTTACCTTTCTCAGTTAACAGTTTGTGTTTATGGTCGCTTATATTTGGATGTCTTGGACTTATTCTTGATGGTAGATTATCAGAAACGGCTATCGTTATAATAGGTCTTATATCTGGATATATATGCGCTGTGGCACTTCAATCGGCAATCAAAAGACTCAAAAAAATAGAGAATTTTGCAGCAGATAAAGAAGAAATGCTTCTAAGAAAGGGGATAGTAAGTAATACGATACCAGAAAATGGAGTTGGTGCTATAAGTGTACAACTAAGTACTGGTTCAAACGTATCATATCCTGCCAAATCAGCCAATGGAGAGTCAATAAAGCAGGATAAAGAAGTTAATATCTTAAGATTTGATGGTGCCTACGTAATCGTCCAAAGCACCACACATCTCGAAGATAAATATGCTGATACAGGGTCGGAAGATTAAAAGCTGTCCGTGCTTGCACGGAAAAGCTTTTGAAATTACGACCCGCCCAAACATGAGAAAGAAGCGATTTACGGAGTAAATCAGCGGAATTCGAATGTTTGCAGAATTGCGAGAGCTGCAAGGCAGCGAAGCAATTCGTAAGTATCATGATACAGGGTCGGAAGATTAAAAGTCATTCGTGTAGCGAAGCAATTCGTAAGTATCAGCATTGAAACTAATAATTAAGGATATGGTTGTGCATGCATCATATTATGGGCATAACCGGAAATGGGAGGCAAACATGGGATATGGAGCAGAATCCAGCATTGTAGGAATTGTAGCAGCAGTAATAGGAATTGTACTGATTCTTACAGTAGTTCTAAGAATGTGGAAAAAGGTTCCACAGGACAAAGCAGGCGTTGTAACAGGTATGAAGAAGAGAGTTATCACTGGTGGCGGCGGACTTGTGATACCGGTATTTGAAAGAATTGATTATATATCACTTGGTAATATTCCACTAAGTGTGGCAACAAGAAGTAGTCTTTCGAGCCAGGGCGTACCAATAAGTGTTATAACAACAGCAGTTATTAAGGTAAGAAATGAAAAAAATAGTATATTAACAGCTATTGAACAGTTCACAGGACGTAACGAAAAAGAGATTATTGATAATATCCAGGGAACAGCTATTGCAGTACTTGAAGGTAAACTTCGAGAGATTATTGCGACTATGACAGTAGAGGAGCTGTATCAGAAGAGAGAGGAATTCTCATCAAGAGTCCAGGAAGTAGTTGGAACAGAACTTGGAAATATGGGACTTGAAGTAAAAAACTTCACAATCACAGATATATCTGATGAGAACGGATATATCAAGGCTCTGGGTGATGGTATGATTGCACAGAGAAAGAAGGATGCAGAGATTCAGAAGGCTGAGGCTGCAAGAGATATGCAGATTAAGACATCGCAGGCACGTCAGGAAGGTGAATCAGCCAAGTTGAAAGCAGAGGCTGATATAGCCCAGGCTGCTAAAGATAAAGCGGTGTTAGAAGCTAATTATATGCAGGAACAGCAGACGGCACAGGCTAAAGCAGAACTTGCACATGATATCCAGTCCAACATAACACAGAAGGATGTTATACAGGCACAGATGGATGCAGAGCTTCTTAAGCAGCAGAGGCAAAAGGAGATAGCAGAAGCACAGATTCAGGTTCAGATTGCATCTGAGCAGAAAAATATTGAACTTGCACAGAAGCAGGCTGAAAGAACTAAGGAGAGCTTAAGAGTTACAATAGTAGAGCCAGCCAACGCAGAGAAAGCAAAGCAGATGGCAGATGCGGATGCAGAAAAGTATAGAAAGATAGCAGAAGCACAGGCACGTGCTGAATCAAGAAAGGTAGAAGCCCAGGCAGAAGCCGAAGCTATTGCCATAAAAGCCCAGGCAGAGGCAGATGCCATATCAAAGACAGGTATAGCAGAAGCAGAGGCAACAAAGGCCAAAGGTATAGCAGAAGCAGAGGCAATGGAAAAGAAAGCGGAGGCTTATGAAAAATATGGTCAGGCAGCGATGATGGAAATGCTTGTTAAAGTGCTTCCGCAGATGGCAGAGCAGGTCGCAAAGCCACTTCAGAGTATAGATAAGGTAACAATCATTGACAGTGGCGATGCCGCTAATGGTTCAGGTGTTGGACAGATGGGAAGTTATGT
>DJDY01000209.1:2772-8874 GCA_002435585.1 Lachnospira sp. UBA5912 | reverse complement strand
GCCTCAATTCCAATTGCCCCACTTCCTGAATACAGATCAAGGAATCGGCAGCCATATATATCAGTCTGAAGAATATTAAACAATGTCTCTTTAATCTTATCTGTAGTAGGTCTTGTATCCAATCCCTCAAGTGTTTTTAAAGGCAAGCTTTTGGCCTTTCCTGCTATTACTCTCATAATACTTAATCCTCTATTTTAATAATCTTAAAAATTATTCTTTCCATTCAATGTTATTATTGCCTTCAATCTTTTTATCTCTCAACATCAGCTCTCTTACTGCATCTGCCGGTGATTTATCATCAAATAAGACTTCATTAACCTGTTCAACTATAGGCATTTCAACATTGTATTTTCTGGCAAGCTCAAGTGCAGCCTTGGCAGCATATACACCCTCAACGACCATCTGTACTTCATCCATGGCTTCTTTCATGGAATGCCCTTTACCAATAAGTATACCAGCTCTTCTGTTACGGCTGTGCATACTTGCACAAGTTACAATCAGGTCACCTATACCTGATAATCCAGCGAATGTTTTAATATCTGCACCCATAGCACATCCAAGACGTGAGATTTCAGCGATACCTCTAGTTATAAGTGCAGCCTTGGTGTTATCTCCATAGCCAAGTCCATCAGCAACACCAGCAGCAAGTGCAATGACATTCTTTAATGCTCCACCTATACATATACCTAATACATCAGGGCTTATGTATACACGAAATACATTACTCATAAAAATATTCTGAAGATATTCTGCATCAGGCTTTTTGGCTGTTCCTATTACACATGTTGTAGGGATGCCTCTGCCCACTTCTTCTGCATGGCTTGGCCCTGACAGTACTGCTATGGTTGCCTGAGGGATTTCTTCTTTAGTTACCTCACACAGAGTCTTTAATGTATGCTCTTCTATTCCTTTACCAACATTTACTATATACTGGTTTTCTTTAACAAAGGGAGCTATAATCTTAGCCGTAGATCTTGTATAAGGAGATGCAACGGCCAGAATAAGCACATCACTGTTTTTTACAACATATTCTGTATCTGCATTGAATTTGATATGTTCTGGAAATATTACACCAGGAAGACATTTTTTATTTTCGCGTGTCTCATCAAGTTCTTTGATTTCATCTGGAAACACGGACCATACTGTAACATCGTGACCATTATTATTAAGCAGCATAGCAAGACCTAAACCCCAGCTTCCTGCTCCAAGTATACCAATCTTTACCATTAAATCCTCATTTCTGGCAATATACAGTCACACAGAACATACATATATCTGCATGCAACAGAATATTAACATTATCAGGTTATGTGACACTGTTAATGTTAATGCTCTGTACCCAATATTGCCGATAACAATAAATATATTTATCAAACTATTAATTCTCTGTTTTCTTTTCACCGATCTTGCGCTCAGTACCATTTAACAATCTTTTAATATTACCATGATGCCTTCCAACACCAAGAATAACAAATAATAAAACAACTATAACAGCTTCAGGGAACTCTCCATTGTTAAGAGGAAGCCATCCAAGTAAGCCCCATATAACGAATTCAACGAAAAAGCCTATAATACCTATTATGGAACCAAGTGATACATATCTTGAAAGCTTAGTAACGATACCAAATGTAAGTGCTCCAAATACAGTAAACATAAAACAGTACTTTGGAAATAATATAAGGCTTATAACCATGCCAGATGTAGCTGCTATACCTTTTCCACCCTTGAATCCAAGATAGAATGGAAAATTATGTCCAAGTACCACTCCGAATCCACCATAAAGGATAAGCAGCATTTCAGAGATACCAGAATTATTGCCATATACGAAATGTATAATAATAGCAACAATGCATGACTTGAATGCATCCATGAAGTATGTCAGCAGGCCAGCTTTCTTGCCAAGTATACGCATTGTGTTAGTTGTACCTGCGTTGCCACTTCCATAATTCCTTATATCAATGTGGTTAAACTTGCCTATCCAGAAGCCTGTCTGAATAATGGCACCAACAAAATATCCTAATATAAGACATATAATTCTGTTAAGCATTATTCTTTCTCCTTACGTTCTCTGTTAATGAATCTTATTGAAGTACCTCTGAATCCGAAAGATTCACGGATTCTGTTTTCAATGTATCTTGTATATGAAAAATGTGTCAGTTCTTTGTCATTTACAAACATAACGAATGTAGGTGGCTTAACCGATACCTGTGTCATATAATATATTCTTAAACGCTTACCCTTATCTGATGGTGGCTGCTTCATAGCAACTGCTTCAGTAAGAATCTCATTTAATACACCAGTAGGTATACGCATAGTCTGGCTGTCAATAATTGTATCAATAAGCTCATAGATCTTACCAATACGTTGTCCTGTAAGAGCAGATATGAATATAATCTCAGCATATGACATGAATGATAAAGTATCTTTTATCTTACTTGTAAATTCATAAATAGTTTTATCATTCTTTTCAACAGCATCCCACTTGTTGACAGCTATGATAATACCTTTTCCTCTTTCATGGGCTATACCTGCAATCTTGGCATCCTGTTCGGTTACTCCTTCAGTTGCATCTATAACAAGAATAGCTATATCACATCGCTCAACTGCAGCAACAGTTCTTATGATACTGTATCTTTCAAGATCTTCTTTAATCTTATTCTTACGTCTAAGACCCGCTGTATCGATAAATACATATTCCTTTTTGTTGTAGGTTATAGTTGTATCTATGGCATCTCTGGTTGTACCAGCTATATCAGATACAATAACTCTGTTTTTTCCCATAAGCTTGTTTATAATAGATGATTTACCAACGTTAGGTTTACCTATAATAGCAACCTTTGGTCTTTCATCTTCCTCTTCTTCTGCTGAATTATCAGGAAAATGTTCTATAACTGCATCAAGCATATCACCAAGACCAAGCTTTGATGCTGCAGATATAGGATGTGGATCACCTATACCAAGATTATAGAATTCATACACATCAGGCATAAGTTTATCGAAATTATCTACCTTATTAACGGCAAGTATAACCGGCTTTCTTGAACGTCTGAGCATATCAGCTACCTTTGCATCTGAATCAACAAGTCCCTGCTTTACATCAGTAAGGAATATGATTACATCTGCTGTTTCAATGGCTATCTCTGCCTGTTCTCTCATCTGTGCAAGGATGATATCACTCGTGTCAGGTTCAATACCACCTGTATCAATAAGAGTGAATGACTTATCCAGCCATGTTACATCTGCATATATTCGGTCTCTTGTAACACCAGGTGTATCTTTTACAATAGAAATCTGCTGTCCGGCAAGATCATTAAATAATGTTGACTTACCAACATTAGGACGACCAACTACAGCAACTATTGGTTTACTCATATATTCGCCTCCATATAAAAAATATTTTCAAAAAAATATTTCCGTAGTCTAAAACGGTTTTTAATTATTTTAATATTGTTGTCACCTATATCAAACCATGTTAATTTATGAAAAATTAACATACATAATCTAAAATATAATACCAGTTTAATTGCTTTTTGTAAAGCGCTATGCTATCATACGAAATATTGAAATATTAAAAAGGTAATACTGTAATATAATCAGGAGGTTTTACGTGTTTAATAATCGAACAATTAAAAAAATTGTGGCTGCCATTATGTCGTTTGCTATGGTTATTATGTCATTCACATATTCATTTGCTGCAAGCGACACTAACAATTTCAAATTTTCTGACATAGACCTGTCTATAAAAGTCCCTAAAGAGCTTATATGTTTTACAAGAACTACGACCAATAATAATTCATATCTTGAAAAGTTAGGCGTTGAAGAAGCCTCTGTTCTTACTAATAATATGATAGCTAACAAGATATATCTTGAAGCAGTACCAGAAGATGTAGGATATGAAATAGTCGTTTATGGAAATACTGCTTCCAAAGGTCTTGGTAATTTAAATGAGTTACCGGATGATGAGTTGAACTCTTTATATAACGAATATATTGCATCACAGTCAGCAATTGATAATGACAACATAAAAGAAGAACTTGAATCAAGCGAGCTTATAAAGATTAATGACATTCCGTATTTTGTTACTAATATTCATTCTGTATCAAACGATGTAACTGTTTATAGTCAGAAATATTATACAGTTGTAAGAGGATATATATACACATATTCAATACAGTCAAAGACAAACCGTGTATCAGACGATATGACAGCTAACGCCAGAAGTATTATAAGTTCTGCTAACTATGCCAAGGTAAGAAAATCTATATTTGAAAATTCGGTTATATCAGAAACATTATCTAATATAATCACGGTTGGTATTCCTATAATTATTCTTGCAGTTATTCTTTATGTTCTGGTAAAGGTTGGTCCTAAGGGAAGAACTAAAAGACTTAATGAAGAAGCAAGGCTTAGGGCAGAATATAAAAAGGAGCATGAAACAGATAACAAACAATAAAATATTTTATTAATAATTTTCAAAACAGTAATGCATGCGAAATATTAAAAAGGCATATGTAACAGGGTTTGATTTTCTGGTTACATATGCCTTTTTATAATATATTATAGTAATTATGTGAACTACCCATTGTCTTAAGCCAATGGGCTTCCTGCTTCATCGACCTCGTGTCTCCGCTCCGCTTCGGTCGGCTCAAAACCAACGTTCACTGAACGTCGTTCGCCCTACTATCTCCACAGGCGTTAATTTGGGCAGTCCCTGCCCTATATATTTCTTTATGCTATTTGCCTTAATCCTTCTGTCAGTATATTTTTCGCGGCATTGATATCCCTGTCATGTTCTGCTCCGCATTTCGGACATATCCATGTCCTCACTGACAAATCTTTTGTATCTGGATTCTTATACCCGCAAACAGAACATAATTGACTACTAGCATAAAATGTATCTATTTTGATGTATTTCCTGCCATTCCATTTTGCCTTATACTCTAACTGTCTTGTCAGCTCATACCATGATACATCACTTATGGCTTTTGCCAGATGATGATTTTTTACCATGTTTTTTATCTGTAAATTTTCTGAAACTATCACTTGGTTTTCGCTGATAATCTCATGTGAAACTTTATGTAGATAATCTTTTCTTATATTCCTTATTTTCTCATGGCATAATGCTATCTTTTTCTTTGTTTTATAATAGTTCTTACTTCTCTTTCCTTTATGTGACAGTTGTCTTTGCAGCTTTACAAGCTGTTTCTCGTATTTTTTTATGATTTTTAGATTCTCATATACTTTCCCATCGGAAGTAATACATAAATCTTTAATTCCTAAATCGATTCCTATGTTATGATTTGTATGTGCCAGTTCCTTATGCTCCGTTTCTACAAGTATGGACACATAGTATTTTCCACTGGAAACCTGCGAAACAGTCGCTGACTTAATCTGCCCACTATATTCCCTGTGTAACCTTGCTTTTACCACTTTTAATTTTGGCAGTTTTATCTTCCCTGTCTCAAAATCTACCGCTATATTTCCATTTGTGAAGTTTGTTGTGTATGATTTATGGTTATCGTGTTTGCTCTTGAATTTCGGATATCCTGCATGCTCCTTAAAGAATTTTTGATATGCAGCGTCCATGTTATAGATTGCGTTGGTCAGAGCAAATTTATCTATTTCTTTTAACCATTCATAGTCTTTCTTTAATTCTCTGTTACAGTAATTATTACAATCCGTTTTACTAACTGACTTTTTCTCTTTCTCGTATATTTCTTTCCGATATGCCAATGTCTGATTGTAAACAAAACGGCAACAGCCAAATGTTTTTGCAATCTGAATTCTTTGTTCGCTATTAGGATATATCCTGTATTTATATGCTTTTAACACCCACTGTCGCCACCTTCCTACCCTTGATTTTCTATATATTTTCTCAACATCTCTTCTGAAACATTTCCTACACTGCAGACAAAATATGATATGTTGTATAACTCTTCATCAGATTTACTATTTTACTGATAGACATTGTTGGTTCTGTTTCTATCATGTAATGAATATAATCTTTATCTGTCTCCATATATCTGATAATGACTTTATGCTTTTGACATATCTCATAAGAAAACTGCTTTATATCATATGATATTTGTTTTGACATCAGCA
>DJDY01000209.1:348-2642 GCA_002435585.1 Lachnospira sp. UBA5912 | reverse complement strand
CAAGTATAGCACAAACCTCCGATTCCGGCTACCTTAACCCACCGTCTAAAGCCAGTGGGTTAAGGTAGCCCTATTTCAAATATATAAAGTTACACATTATTCCTCTTCTACCATGGCTTGCGCGATGTGAAAAGAGAATATCACTGTTACAGCATGTACATACATCTGATACATATATATTGGATGCCTTGATGCCACAGTTTATAAGATTGATATAATTAGCTGCTGAAAGATTGAGCTGGTATTTACCACTTGCTTTTCCAACTTTTAATATAATCTTAAGTTCATCTTTAGTATATGCATTATTAAACCTGTCAGCAACATCTGCACTTACTTCATAACAATCCATACATATTCCAGGACCAATGAATGCTGTTATGTCAGCTGCATCACAACCAAAGGAATCGTGCATTGCTTTATAGCCATTAGCTGCTATATTGCCAACAGTTCCCTTCCATCCAGCATGCATTGCAGATATTACATGTTTATTTTCATCAACAAGCGTAACCGGTATACAATCTGCATAGGATGAAACAAGGCATAGTTTTCTTGTTTTTGTGACCAATCCATCTATATTGTCATAATCACGTTCTCTTACTATCCCCATTCCTGCATTGCTGTCATCAACAATTTTTATATTGGTTGTATGAGTCTGCCTGGTATATACCATGCGTTCTACAGGTATATCCAATACGGATGCCATACGTTTAAAATTATGGTATACATTATCGTGAGAATCGGCATCATATTGTCCCACGGGATTAAATGTAAGATTCATGCTTTCAAACATGCCATTACTTACGCCTCCAAGCCTTGTTGAAAATACCTGTTTCACTATGTTACTATTTGAAAATGGCTTATATGTTATATATGGTATATCATTGTCTGATACATTTGTTATAATAGTGTTTTTATAATTGTCAGGATGTCCGAATTGTTCAATAAGTTCACCATATAATGATAAAGTGTTTACACGGCGTATTGTATTAATATTTTGCATTATATTATTATTCCCTATAAGATATTTTTGAATATAATTATGATATTTTTAATATGATATTTCTGATACAGTTTTCTAAACTGATTGTATATTAAAGAATATATTTATATGAATATGTCTATCAGCAATATTCAAAAGCATTTTTTATATGTGTTATGCTGCAATCCTTATCTATACCAATCACGTCAAAACGGCATGGATAAGATGTATATCCATATTTAGAGCAGAAAAATAAGGCAACACGGCTTATTTTATGCTGCTTACGCATATCTACAGCTTCAACTGCATAACCATATCTGTTGCTGCTTCTATACTTACATTCTGTGAATACAATAGTTGAGTCATCTTTTGATATTATATCTATTTCGCCGGATTTTGTTCTGTAGTTTCTTGTTATAATAGTATGTCCCTGCGATAAAAGATATTCTGCTGCAATATCCTCGTACTTTGTTCCAACAGTTCTTTTGTTAAACGTCCTACTGTCCATATATCTTTCCTCTTAACTTATCTGTCTTATCGACAAAAACAAGTATTTCGGCAACAACTGTATATAATTCAGGTGGTATCATATCTCCCACTTCAAGATTGGATAATGTATTGGCAAGCTTGCTGTCCTCGTATGTTGGAACATCTGTTTCTTTGGCTTTTTCAATAATCTTATCAGCCAGATATCCTTTTCCTGTGGCTATGATTTTAGGTGCTTGTTCACCTTTTTCATATTGAAGCGCAACCGCAACCTTTGGTTTGTTGTTATCCTTATCCATACTAATCCTCATTTCTGCNNTATAATTCAGGTGGTATCATATCACCTATCTCAAGATTAGATAAAGTATTGGCAAGCTTACTATCCTCATAAGTTGGGACATCTGAATCCTTGGCTTTTTCTATGATTTTATCTGCAAGATATCCCTTACCGGTAGCAAGGATTTTAGGAGCCTGCTCACCCTTGGTGTATTGAAGTGCAACAGCTACCTTCTGTTTTTTTACAGAGCCATCAGAATCGTTTACTATATCTTCTGAATTATTATTGTTATGTAGATTATTGTAAGCCATATTCTCACCACCTTTTTATTATATATAAATATTTCAAGTCATGTATAAATCTGTTGAGACTTATTTTATACCGATTCCGGGCAAATCATGTTATTTCAGCTTTTAATTTACTTTTGATTCACTTCCGGTTTTATCAGATATCTTACGTATATATTCTAAGCCTTTATATCGAGTATATACTGTCCATTGTTTTCTGGTTTTATATCTTTTTCTATAAAATCATTTACAAAGTTAAAATCAT
>DJDY01000209.1:0-315 GCA_002435585.1 Lachnospira sp. UBA5912 | reverse complement strand
CTTGACATTTTCTGAAACCTTCATCTCGAAATGTGTGGAATAGCCAAGCTTTTCAAGTCTTTCATTAAGTTCATCTATATGGGCATATACAAAGTCAAGCAGTTCTTCGCTTTCAAGTATAAAGTTAGTTGATACGTTCTTTTTATTTAACTTGACATATACATCTATTGGTCCTAAATGTTCCATATCAAGATGCAGCATTGCACTTACCTCTTCTGAGCTGTGAGCAAGAGCTTTTTTGTTAGTGAATACATATAACTCACCATTGCCCTCACTCTCAGAGAATTTAAGGGGCATCTGGAAAAATGTCATATT
>DJDY01000131.1:11061-12341 GCA_002435585.1 Lachnospira sp. UBA5912 | reverse complement strand
CATAGAAGCCTTTAGTCCAGCGCATACGCTGATTCCAAGACTGCTTAAATGTTGTTGGCTGTTCATCATAGAACATAGCATCTTCACAATAGCCAACCTTTTCGCCATCAAGAATATTAGTTACAGTAAATTCAATATCCTCTGTTAAGAGATTGCATTTCCATCCGTGGTTCTTCTTGATAATAGAGCTGTCTACAAGATATCCTGTTCCGGATACAGCACAGCTTGTTTTAATCATCATTCTTGGATTGTTAAGATATTTAGCTTCTCTTATAAACCATAAAGAATAACCTGCTGTAATCCAGTTAGTGTCATAATTCTTAGAATTACGATAGCTTGTAACAACCTTGTATCCACTGTCGAATACTTTATTCATCTCTCTGACGTAATTAACATCGATAACATTATCGGCATCAAATACAAAATAACCATCATAACAGGTGTAATCACCGCGTTCTTCACATATCTTATTAAATACAAAGTCCATAGCATAGCCCTTACCAACAAGTATATTGTTGAAACGCTCATAAACAATGGCGCCATGCTGTCTTGAAATCTCGGCAGTATTATCAGTACAGTTATCAGCCACTACGATAACATCAATAAGCTCAGAAGGATAATTCTGGTTCTTTATACTGTCAATTAAATTGCCAATAACAGCATTTTCATTACGCGCAGCAATGATAAATGCGTATTTGTGAAGTGTCTTAGCCTCGGTGTTGTAATTCTTTTTTCTCTTTTTACCAAGCAATGCGATAATAATGTATATTCCCTGATAACAATAGAAGAGAGTCAATACGATATACACAAATGCGTTGATATCTGATACGATTTTCATTTGAAATCCTCACTAATCATTAAAAAAATAAAAGTCTGTTAAAACTTTTACAAACTTTTGCAAAGTTCTTAACAGATTATATCATTAGTTTGTTTGGTGTCAATAGTTAAATTAACTAATAATTCTAAAAAAATTGACAAAATTCATACATTGTATGTTATTATATATGTTACAGCGCCTGTATAAGTATTCAGAATTGTAAAATATCAGTACTTCCTTATATTAATTAAATAATATATAAATCTATGTTTGAATAATATATTGAAGAAAGTAAAGTAATATTCTGTTTAACTCATATATGGCATAGTGTCATATAAGCTAATATTAACCTGAAAGGAATAACATGTTATGTATAAAGAAATATCTAAATTAATAATGTACGGTAATCTTGACAACAATAGTATTTTATCATCATTGGCTGATATATTCAATCGTTTTGATA
>DJDY01000131.1:10514-11019 GCA_002435585.1 Lachnospira sp. UBA5912 | reverse complement strand
TTACCGATATATACACACAGATTAAAAGAATTCTTGAAGTCGCTACGGATTATGGATTTGATAATAATCTCTGGCAGAATTATCTTACATACTTCCTTATAACTAATGAGAATCCATTTAGTATAACCTGTGAAAAGGTTGGCGCTAATGATGGAAGCGTTAATATATTTGCAAAAAATGATTTTAAGGTATTCTACAATCTTTTCCATTATGATTTCAGTGAGATTGAGGAAAAACTTGGAATTGACTGTTTTACAATCATTTCCAATTATAAAGCAATTGTTAAGAAAGAACTTATGTATAACAAGAATGTAAGTGAAAAGGTAAGGGAGCTTAGCAGTAAGCTTGCAAGAGCTAAGGATGAGAATGAATTCTTTGACGAAGTGACAGAATTTTACAAGGCATTTGGTGTTGGAATGTTTGGTCTTAATAAGGCATTCAGAATATCAAATGATGAAAAGGATGGTCTTGTGTTCCATCCAATCAATAATATGGATAAGGTTGT
>DJDY01000131.1:10214-10375 GCA_002435585.1 Lachnospira sp. UBA5912 | reverse complement strand
AAGTCTACAAGTATCAAGGCTATTGTTAACCAGTATTACGACCAGGGACTTCGTATGATAGAGATATACAAGCATCAGTTTAAAGATCTTTCCAATGTCATTGCCAGCATTAAGAATAGAAACTATAAGTTTATTATATATATGGATGATCTTTCTTTTGA
>DJDY01000131.1:5911-10188 GCA_002435585.1 Lachnospira sp. UBA5912 | reverse complement strand
GAGGAATTTGAGATTGAGTATAAGTTCCTTAAAGCAGTTATAGAGGGTGGTGTAGAAACCAAGCCAGATAATATACTCATATATGCTACATCTAACAGAAGACATCTTATCAAGGAAACATGGAATGACAGAAATGATATGGAGACGACTAATGGTCTTCATAGATCAGATACAATTGAGGAAAAGATGTCACTTGTTAACAGATTTGGATGCCAGATATGTTATTCAAAGCCATCTAATAAGGAATATTATGATATAGTTATAGGCCTTGCCAGAAAGAATGGACTGGATATGACTGATGATGAACTTATGGCAGAGGCTAATAAGTGGGAATTAAGTCATGGCGGTATATCAGGAAGAACGGCGCAGCAGTTTATCAACCATTGTCTTGGTATGCAGCGAAGTGATTCATAGATACATCATATGATTGGATTATAAATTGTAAAACAGATAGGAATTAATTATGCTTTCATATATAATAGGTGAAGTTGCGGAAGTATCAGAAGATACCGTTGTTATTGAGAATAATGGCATAGGCTTTAATGTTAAGACATCAGCCATGACTATTAATAATCTGCCTCCAGTAGGAGATATGACCAAGATATATACTTATCTTCATGTAAGAGAGGATGTAATGCAGATATTCGGATTTCTTTCAAAAGATGAACTTGAAGTTTTTAAGCTTCTTCTTAATGTTAATGGCATAGGTCCTAAGGGGGCGCTTGGAATATTGTCAGCCATAAGCACTGATGACCTTCGTTTCGCAGTTTTGTCAGATGACGTTAATCTTATAAAGAGCTGTCCGGGAGTTGGTGCAAAGACTGCGCAGAAGCTTATCATTGAGCTTAAAGATAAGTTAAGGCTTGAAGATGCATTTGAAATGGCAATCAATAATAATAGCAGGAAAAACAATGTACAGGATAATTCTGTTATCGTTATGAATGAAGCTGTGGAAGCACTTGTTTCCCTTGGATATGGAAGTAAGGATGCCATCAGTGCAGTAAAGAAGGTTGAAAATATACAGGATAAAAGTTCAGAACAGATACTTAAAGAAGCACTTAAGGGGCTGGCTCTTTTATAGAATATATTATGCTGCAGACATAGCAGTTGATAATGAGAGGTGATGAGGGAACATGGAAAGAAGAATAATATCTACAGAGATTCTTGCGGAAGATGCAAAAATGGAAAATTCACTCCGTCCATTACATCTTGAAGATTATGTAGGACAGGAAAAAGTAAAGCGAAATCTTAAAGTGTATATAGAAGCAGCGAAGGAAAGAGGAGATTCTCTTGACCATGTACTTTTCTATGGTCCTCCTGGATTAGGAAAAACAACACTTGCAGGAATAATCGCTAATGAGATGGGAGTTAACATAAAAGTCACGTCAGGTCCGGCAATAGAAAAACCAGGCGAAATGGCGGCCATCCTTAATAATCTTGCGGAGGGAGATGTACTTTTTGTTGATGAAATCCACAGGCTTAACAGACAGGTGGAAGAAGTGTTATATCCTGCCATGGAAGATTATGAGATAGATATAATGATAGGAAAAGGTGCTACGGCGCGGTCTATAAGACTTGAACTTCCAAGATTCACCCTTGTTGGTGCAACAACACGGGCAGGTCTGCTTTCTGCACCTTTAAGAGACAGATTCGGAGTTGTTAATCATCTGGAGTTTTATACACATGATGAATTAAAGAAAATAATTGTAAGGTCAGCAGCGGTTCTTGGTGTAAATATAGATGAGGATGGAGCCTATGAGCTTGCAAGAAGGTCAAGGGGAACTCCAAGACTTGCCAACCGTCTGTTAAAAAGGGTAAGGGATTTTGCACAGGTAAAATATGATGGCAATATCACAAAGGATGTTGCCGATTATGCACTTGACCTGCTGGATGTTGATAAAGAAGGACTTGACAGAAACGATAGACTGATTCTTTCAACCATTGTCAACAAGTTTGATGGTGGTCCGGTTGGAATAGAAACACTTGCTGCATCGATAGGTGAGGATTCTGGTACACTTGAGGATGTATATGAGCCATATCTTATACAGAATGGCTATTTAAACAGGACTCCAAGAGGAAGAGTGGCTACAAGAAAGGCTTATGCCAATCTTGGTATTGAACTAAAAGAATAGATATTGTATACTAAACCATATAATGTGTTGCATAATAGTTCATAAGTGTCATCCGGGGTCAGAAAGTATTGCATCACTAATAAGTTATTATGTCAGGAGAATGCTATGTCATCTAAGAATACAACGGAAGTAATTATAGGCGGTAAGGTTTTTACGTTAGGAGGCTATGAGAGCGAAGAATATCTTCAGAAGATAGCTGCATATATTAATAATAAATTATCTGAATTCAGTAAAGATGATGGGTTCAGAAGACAGTCTGCAGAGGTACGTTCAAATCTTATGTATCTTAATATAGCTGATGATTATTTTAAGGCTAAGAAGCTAGGGGATAACCTTTCTTTGGAGATAGAAAACAAAGATAAGGAGATATATAATTTAAAGCATGAACTTATAGCTGAGCAGATAAAGTCAGAATCAGCAGATAAACAGATTGAAGAGCTTAAAGATAAGATAAGCAAGCTTCAGAATAATATTGTCAAGCTTGAGACAGAACTTGAGGATTCAAAAAAATAATAGATATTAACGGGACTGGGGGAGTTGTGAGCCTGCAGTCCTATTTTGCATTTATAGTATTAATCATGGCAATTATAAGAAACGAGGAAGAGTTAATGACAGGGCGTTATACATACATAGATAACAAGGACAGATATGATAAATCCATCAAGAATGTGGAAGTACTTGCACCTGCTGGTTCGCTTGAGATATGCAAGGCAGTTATCAATGCGGGAGCTGATGCAGTATATCTTGGCGGCGATATGTTTGGCGCAAGGGCATATGCTGGTAATCTTGATAAGAATGATATGTTTGAGGCACTTGATTATGCACATAGGCTTAAAAGACATATATATCTTACAGTCAACACTCTTCTTAAGCAAAACGAGATAGATGGACAGCTTATAGATTATATCGCTCCATACTATGAAAGAGGACTTGATGCGGTTATAGTTCAGGATCTGGGGGTCATGAGGCTTATAAGACAGAACTTTCCTGATATGGATATACATGCAAGCACGCAGATGACACAGACTGGTGTCTTTGGTTCTGGACTTTTATATAATGCAGGCGCGAAAAGAATTGTAACATCAAGAGAGATGACACTTGGCGAGATAGAAGAACTTCACAAAGCTTATCCAGATATGGAAATAGAAAGTTTTGTTCACGGAGCTATGTGCTATTGTTATTCAGGACAATGTTTAATGAGCAGTTTCAATGGTGGAAGAAGTGGAAACAGGGGAAGATGTGCCCAGCCATGCCGGCTGCCATATAAAGTATATGATGGACAGGATATGATTAATAATGCACATGATAAATATGCCTTAAGCCCAAAGGATATGTGTGCCTTAAAGATTCTTCCGGATATTATAGATGCAGGTGTGTATTCGTTAAAAATTGAGGGAAGAATGAAAAATGTAACATATGCTGCTTATGTTACGTCTGTATATAGAAAATATGTTGACATGTACGTTACATGTGGCAGAAGGGATTATCATGTTTCAGATGATGATGTGCAGGCACTGTGCGATATATACAACAGGGGTGCTTTTACAACAGGATTTTATAACAGTACAAAAGGCAGGGATATGCTGGCATTAACAAGGCCCAACCACTGGGGTGTAAGGGCACTTAAGGTTATTTCTAATATCAAGGGAAAAGTTACATTTAAGGCATTGAAAGATATTAATCCACACGATGTGTTTGAAATAGATGCTGAACATAGCTTTGAAAGTGGTGAGCATATAAGAAGTGGGCAGACAATGGTTGTCAATCTTCCAAGAAAATATGACCTTCCAGAAGGAAAAGTTATTAACAGGATGAAAAATGCGCGTATTACCGAATTGGTTAAAGAAAAATATGTAGATAATAAAGCAATGATTCATGTATTTATGTATTTTAAAGCTATAAAAGATGAAGCAGCTGAATTAACAGTAAGTAGTGGTGATACCTATGTCACTGTTTATGGAGAAAAAGTCGAGAAGGCTTCTAAACAGCCAGCAGATAAAAAGAATATAATAGATAAACTTTCAATGACGGGACACACTTCATTTGTTGTTGATGGCGTTGATGTCAGAATGGATAACGATATATTTATGTCTGTCGGAGAACTAAAAAAGATGCGGCGTGATGCGCTTTCAGAACTGGATAAAC
>DJDY01000131.1:5708-5885 GCA_002435585.1 Lachnospira sp. UBA5912 | reverse complement strand
ATATGATAGAACTTATGTGCAACATACACAAGACTGTAAATCTGATAAGACAGGAGTTTTACAGAATCAATATGAACAAGCTAAAGGAGTAATACATAAAAGTATATATTTATATAGTGTGGAACATATTGATACAATCCTAAATGCTGATGATGTTAAAAGGATATATGTTGATTT
>DJDY01000131.1:2007-5670 GCA_002435585.1 Lachnospira sp. UBA5912 | reverse complement strand
TGTTTTTTATGATGATAAGGAAAAATTTCACAAAGTCTGCAGAGCTATTGCCGATTCACATATTGAATTATATATAGGTCTGCCATATATACTTGAACAGGAAAAACATGACACATTGTGTGTTCTGTTAGATTATATAAATGAGTATTTAAGCAAATCAGTATCTGGATATCTTGTAAGAAATCTTGAAGAAACAGGGCTACTTGCAGAAAGAAAAAAGCAGCATTTAAAAGATGAAAGCAGTGTGTGTGATTATGAGATAATAACAGATGCAGGCATGTATGTTTTTAATACTTACGCAGCACAGGAACTTTATGATATGTCAGAGAGCACAGGACTTGACATGAAAGCTTATACGTTACCATATGAACTTAATTCAACGGAACTAAAGAGTGTATGTAGTGATAAAAGTGAACTTATAGTATATGGCAGGATTCCGTCTATGATATCAAAGCAATGTGTGAGAAAAACATATGGAGTCTGTGACCATAAAAGCAATGTTACATCATTAAAGCAGGATAGTGGAAAACAATATGAGGTTAAAAGTGTATGCAGTTTCTGCTATACTGTTACAAGAGCGGGTGCTTTTGATATATCGGGAGAGGACATAATATGTGAAATGCATCCTGGTTCCATAAGATATGAGTTTTATGACGAGTCAGAAAAACAGATACAGAATATTCTTAATATGAAATCAGATGTAGACTATAAGGGTCATTTCTATAGAGGAGTTAACTAATATGCAGTCAGTTTGTTTGGAATTATCTAAGTATGTGCTGGCGTTTCTTATGGCGTTTTATGCACTTGCCGCTTACAGGGGTGCAGTTATAAGAAATGAAGAAAAAAGAGGAAAAATATATATTACACAGAATCTGATAATGGTTGTGATACATTTTATGGGTTTCCTTATTATGTATATTGTATATGACGATATGAAATATATATATATGTACTTTGCCCAGCTTGTTTATTTCATGGCAGTTATAATGATATACATGGTATTTTATCCGAAGGCTTCACGGCTGCTGGTTAACAATATGTGTATGCTTATGGCGGTTGGCTTTGTTATGATAGCAAGACTTGATTACAGTAAATGTGTCAAGCAGTTTGCTATAGCAGTAGCTGGAACTATATTGACAATTATTGTTCCATGGCTTTTAAAGACGGTTAAAAGCTTTAGAAAAATGGGATGGCTGTACTGCGTTGCGGGTATTGTCCTTTTGACAGCTGTATTACTTGGAAATAAAATATATGGTGCTAATCTGGTGCTTACACTTGGACCGATATCGGTTCAGCCTGCCGAATTTGTTAAGATATTATATGTAATGTTCGTTGCCTCAATGTTTAATAAAGCGACAACATTTAAGCAGACGGCAATTGTTACCGGATTTGCAGCTCTGCATGTTATTATTCTTGTACTGTCAACAGACCTTGGTGCAGCACTTATATTCTTTGTGGTGTATCTTGCTATGTTATATATAGCTACCAAAAATGTCGTGTATACAGGTGCAGGACTTCTTGCAGGAAGTGCTGCGGGTGTTCTTGCATATAAATTGTTTTCACATGTAAGAAAAAGATTTATCATATGGAAAGACCCATGGAGTAATATTGATGGAAGCGGATATCAGGTGTGTCAGTCGCTTTTTTCAATAGGAATGGGTTCATGGTTTGGTTATGGATTCTGCCAGGGTATGCCGGACAAGATCCCTGTTGCAGAAAAAGATTTTATGTTTTCAGCTATTACAGAAGAATTTGGACTTATTTTTTCAATTGCATTGTTATTAGTATGTCTTAACAATCTGATACTTATGATGAATATTGCATCAAGATGTAAAACGCTTTTTTACAGGCTTGTTGCAGTTGGCTTAGGTGTTACTTATGGTTTTCAGGTTTTCCTGACGGTTGGAGGAGCTATAAAGCTTATACCTATGACAGGAGTTACATTACCATTCGTAAGTTATGGAGGAAGTTCAATTATAAGTTCACTTGTAATGTTTTCCCTGATTAATGGTATGTACAATATGAGACATGATGAAGGTGAGTATGAAGATGACAGAAAAACAAAAAACGACAAAAACAAAGCAAAAGCCTCAAGGTAATAAAAAAAATAAACACAATATGACTGACATAGTTGAAGGCAGCAAAAAGGGTTTAAGAAACAGGGAAACTAATATTATTTCGTTTGTTTTTGTTGGATTGTTTGCCATTATGATTGTGTATCTGTGCGTATTTAACATAAAAGATGCAAAAACCGTTATTAATAATCCATATAACAAAAGAGTGGATAATCAGGCAGATAAGGTTGTAAGGGGTGATATATATTCAGCAGATGGAACGCTTCTTGCAACTACTGAAACCGATGATGAAGGGAACGAAACAAGAGTGTATCCACAAAAAAAATTGTTTTCACATGTTATAGGTTACAAATCAAAGACAAAAATGGGAGTGGAGTCGGCAGAAAATTATTATCTGCTTTCAGAAACTGACAATATATTTGACCAGATATCAAATGATCTTACAGGCGGCAAGGCTAAAGGACATAATGTGTATACAACTCTTAATACAACTTTACAGAAGGCGGCATACAGGGCTCTTGGTAACAATAAGGGTGCTGTTATAGTTATGGAACCTTCAACTGGAAAGGTGCTTGCTATGGTTTCAAAGCCTGATTTTGATCCAAATCTTGTTGATGAGGATTATGATGAATGGATAAGCTATGACAGTTCTGATTCAGTATTGCTTAACAGGGCAACACAAGGGTTATATGCTCCTGGTTCCACATTTAAAATAATGACTACACTTGAATATATGAGAGAAAATAAAAATACTTATGATGATTTTTCTTATACATGTAATGGAAGTGATTACGAAGAGGGTGGAACTACGATTCCCTGCGCAGATGGAAATGTACATAAGACAGAAACACTTGTAAAAGCATTTGCTAATTCATGTAATTCGGCGTTTTCACACATTGGAGCAGGACTTGATAAAGTGGAGTTCAGAAATCTATGCAATTCATTTTTGTTTAATAAAAATATACCAGTTGCATTTGAATATAATAAGAGTTCTTTTGCGTTAAATAAAGATTCAGGAATAAGTGAGGCACAGGAAACTGCTATAGGTCAGGGCAAAACAATGATAAGTCCGTTACATAATCTTATGATAGCTTCAACAGTTGCTAATGGTGGAACTATGATGACACCTTATGTTGTTGATTATATTGAGGATGCATATGGCAGAGTTGTTAAGCAAAACAAACCCTCAGCAATTGACCAGCTTATGTCAGAAGAAGAGGCTGGATATCTGACAGAGTGCATGGAGGAAGTTATTGATTCAGGAACCGGAGGCTCTATGAGATGGTCATCTTACAATGCAGCTGGTAAGACGGGTTCAGCACAATATGATAATAGCGATAATGTGCATTCGTGGTTTGTCGGATTTGCCCCGGCAGATAATCCACAGATAGCAATAAGTGTTGTACTTGAAGGAGGTTATTCAGGTTCGAGTGCACAGTATGTTGCCAAGGCGGTGTTTGATGCTTATTTTGACTAGAATGTCGAAAAAAAATAGAATAAGTCAAGATGTTAGCCTTGATGATAGAATATCAGCATTGTATAATGAATTGGAGGATTGAAATGTCAGAAGCATTTAGTTGTGGCGGGG
>DJDY01000131.1:0-1968 GCA_002435585.1 Lachnospira sp. UBA5912 | reverse complement strand
GGGGTCGTTATATTCCGTGGCAAAATTCTTGTCCTGTACAGGAACTATATGAATACACACGATGGATGGGTTCTGCCCAAAGGAACGATTGAACCGGGAGAGTCCCATGAACAGACGGCAGTACGTGAAATACTTGAAGAAAGCGGAGCCAATGTTAAGGTGAGAGCTTATATAGGTGATACACAATATTCGTTTAAAGCTGGAAGTAAGCATATAGAAAAGAGCGTTTTCTGGTATTTATGTGAAGCAGACAGTTATGATTGTAAGCCACAGAGAGAAGAGTACTTTTATGATGTTGGATTTTATAAGTATCACGAGGCATATCATCTTCTTGAGTTTGACAATGAAAGACAGATATTGTCGGATGCTTATTCAATATATAGGAAACTTAAAAGAGAAGGAAACTGGTAACTATGATAATTAATTCAGTTAATAATATACTAGATGGTAATATTTATCTTGTGAGTCAGGGTGAAAACATAAGAACAGAATCATCAACTGATTTTGATGGTATGATTAACCAGATAAGCTCAGGCAGTGAGTCTTTAGATGATATATTTGAAGAAGTTGCAGATGAGTATGGTGTTAATCTTAATCTGTTGAAAGCTGTTGCAAAGGCAGAATCTGATTTTGATACAGATGCAGTGTCAAGCTGCGGTGCACAGGGAATTATGCAGCTTATGCCAACAACGGCAAGTTCACTTGGAGTAGATGATCCTTTTGATGCAAGACAGAATATTACAGGTGGAGCTAAGATGTTAGCTTACCTTTTAGATGATTATAATGGTAATGTATCACTTGCATTGGCCGCATATAATGCAGGAAGCGGAGCTGTCAACAGATATGGAGGTGTTCCGCCATACAATGAAACATTACGCTATATAGATAGGATAAACGATATTCTTGGAGGTGTATTATCAAACGATTCAAGAACAATAGATGGGGCGACCAAGACAGATCTTTCGCAAAGTACACAGGCACAGGATACAGGAATAATGATTGATTCGTATGATAACTCATCTGTAGAAGGTGACGGAAGTGTCACACAGAATAATATATCACAGGTATCAGGTCATAACATATCACAGATAAGAAGTCAGATTGCAGCTAACAGACAAAATATAGCAGCAGTTAATACGAACAGATCTTCAAGACTTTCCTTTAGCTATGATGATTACAAATATGTTATGAACACATATAAGGCAATATTATCAAAACTTTTTTCGGTGTCGGCTGGTAATACAGATTTTTCATCTTTATCAGGTTTATCAACGGGGGCGAATATGGTTACTGGCTTATCAGATAATAACACTGTTATGAATTACTATAAAAATGGATTATCTGGTACTGGACGTAGTGTGTTTAATATGCTAGGAATGAATAGAAATACAATAGTATGATTGTGAAAGAGAGGGAGATGTTATGAATAATAGAATTAAGGTTACATTGTATAATAAAACATTTAAAGAGATAGATATGAGTGATTTTTCAGTTATACCTGAAGAACTTTTTGCTAACAGGGATGATATAGTCGAGGTTGTTCTTCCTGAGGGAGTTAAGGTAATAAGTGCTAATGCGTTTGAGAACTGCCAGAGACTTGAAAAGGTTGTTTTTCCATCAACTCTTGAGAGTATAGGTGAGGAAGCTTTTATTAATTGCGTTAATCTGAAAGAAGCTGATTATGGCAAAAATGTAAAGATTGCGCCAACTTCGTTTTCAGGCTGCAGGAATCTGTAATAGATATAGTAGGCTGCTGTGATTAAGATGGTGTTTGCTTAATAAAAAGCGGTTTATAAAGATATCAGCTTGTACATAGAATTGCTGTATGATGTCGTTTAAGGAGAATGTCTTGTATAATATAAGGCATTCTCTTTTTCATAAGTATGGTTTTAGATGCAATATTATGATATGAGTGTCAAAAGTAACGTTGGTTTATATAATGCATAATATAGGTTGTATACTGTATAA
>DJDY01000142.1:14875-16143 GCA_002435585.1 Lachnospira sp. UBA5912 | reverse complement strand
TCTCCCGATATACTAAAAACCCCACATTTGCATGTAGTTCCACCAATATCTATTCCAAGAACTATGCTTTTATCATTATCAGCTCCTGCACCACTTATGTTATTCTTACTAATCATACATATATCCCCCTTAAAGAACCTTATTGGCGGCTATTTATTCCGTATAAGATGTTATGTGATTCATAGATTCATAATCACCACATCAGAATTCGTCATCTTCATCACCCTTCATAAGGTTCTCCTGAACCCTTCTGTACAATTCCTTGGCTGCGTTGTAACCCATCTTCTTCTGTCTGTGGTTTACAGCTGCTGCCTCCACTATAACTGCCAGATTACGTCCTGGTCGTACCGGAAGCGAATGGCATACTACCTTATTGCCAAGGTATTCTGTATATTCCTCCTCAAGACCTAATCTGTCATATTCTTTATCCTTATTCCAATCCTCAAGCTTGATAACCATATCGATTTCCTGTGTTTCCTTAACACTTTCTACACCGAAAAGTGTCTTTACATCGATAATTCCTATACCTCTTAACTCTATGAAATACTTGGTTACTCCTGGAGCTGAACCTACAAGTGTTTCATTACTTACCTTTCTTATCTCAACAGCATCATCAGTAACAAGACGATGTCCTCTCTTGATAAGTTCAAGCGCTGCCTCACTCTTACCTATACCACTTTCACCTGTTATAAGCACACCTTCACCATATACATCAACAAGCACCCCATGAATTACTATACATGGTGCAAGCTGTACCTTAAGCCATCTTATTACTTCTGCTGAAAATGAAGATGTAGACTCTTCTGACTTAAGAATAGGTATCTGATACTTCTTTGCAAGTTCTATAATCTCTGGCTCTGGTTCAAGATTCCTGCAGAATATAAGACATGGAATATTACTTGATAAAAGCTGCATATAACGTTCATATCTCTCTGTATCTGAAAGACTCTTAAGATATGAATATTCCACATTACCTATAATCTGTATACGGTCATTATCAAACTGGTCATAAAAACCTGTAAGCTGAAGCGCCGGTCTGTTAAACTCTGGCACATGAATCCATATTCCCTTAACATCTATATCTGGCGTAAGATTAACAAGATTCATCTTTTCAATTACTTTGGATAAATTAACTCTTTCTTTACCGTTCATATACTGCTCCTATCCTGCACATTAAAGTCTTTACTTACAATGCCGCAATTATTATATATTTAATTAACATTATTCTATTTCGTATTTATGATTTTTTTCCATGTGTATACACATGC
>DJDY01000142.1:0-14773 GCA_002435585.1 Lachnospira sp. UBA5912 | reverse complement strand
TATCTTATTAAATAAAAGAGCGTTTCTGCAGCCAGAAACGACTTTTACACTTTCGACACTTACATCATCTTGTATATTAGTGTAACACAGCGCCTTTGATATTAAAAGATTTTCTTCAAATATATTATTGTTGAACACACATTCTGCGTACACGCCTAATGAAAATACTTATATATATTCTGTGCTACATTTTCCGTTATGCCATCTGCTTCCATAAGTTCACTGACACTTGCATTTCGTATCTTTTCTATATCAAGGAAATGCTTCATAAGAGCTTTTCTCCTTACAGGTCCGATTCCTTCAATATCATCAAGAACCGAATTAACCTGCAGCTTGCTTCTTAACGACCTGTGGTATTCTATGGCGAATCTGTGCGCCTCATCCTGTACACGTGTTATAAGCTTAAATCCCTCACTATGCCTGTCAATCGGTATCTCTACATTGTTATAGTACAGACCTCTTGTATTATGGTTATCATCCTTAACCATACCACATACAGGAATGTTGATATCAAGTTCTGACAACACCTCAAGTGCTATATTCACCTGTCCACGTCCACCATCCATCATAATAAGGTCAGGATATACTGAAAAACCTCTTGATTCTTCTTCCCCGGCACGTTCTCTCATACCTCTCTGAAAACGTCTTGTTAGTACTTCCCTCATACTCTTATAATCATCCGGTCCCTTGACCGTCTTTATTTTAAACTTACGATAATCGTTCTTCTTAGGTCTTCCATCCTCGAAAACAACCATTGAGCCAACAGATTCCACGCCGCTTGTGTTTGATATATCATAAGCCTCTGCCCTTCTTAAACTCTTAAGTCCGAGCCAGTCAGCTATTTCCTTCATGGCACCTGTCGTTCTCTTCTCTTCAAGCTTAATCTTTTCGGCATCCTTGGTAAGAACCATAAGTGCATTCTTATGTGCCAGCTCCACCATACGCTCCTTATCGCCCTTTTTAGGTGTTATGATAGATACCTTCCTTTTCTTTCTGCTCCCAAGCCACTCTGCTATAACATCTGCATCCTCGATTTCTTCCTGTGTCATGATTACGTTTGGAATGTATGGGGTTCCTCCATAGTACTGCTTCATAAACTGTGATAATATATCACTCCTGCTGTCATTCGTGGCAACTTTCATATGAAAATGCTCTCTTCCAAGCAGTTTACCCTGTCTTATGAAGAATACCTGTACAACGGCATCCTCCGCATCCATAGCACATGCTATTACATCCCTGTCAGTAGCATCATCTGCTGTAATCTTCTGCTTCTGTGCTATCTGCTTAACACTGTTTAAAAGATCTCTGTATCTTGCTGCTTCCTCGTATTCCATCCTCTCAGAGCAATCCATCATCTTGCCAGTAAGCTCATTCATTATCTCTGAATAATTACCATTAAGAAAGCTGATAACTGATTCTATATTCTTTCTGTATTCAGCTTCACTAACCATCCCCTGACATGGTGCATTACACTGTCCTATATGATAGTTAAGGCATGGTCTTTCTTTTCCTATATCCTTTGGAAGTCTTCTGTTGCAGGTTCTTACCTTATACAGCTTGCATAAAAGTTCTATAGTCTCCTTTACTGCGCCTGCTGATGTATATGGTCCGAAAAACTTTCCAGTACCATGCTTCATTGTTCTTGAAAATAGCACTCTCGGATATGCTTCATTTACCGTTACCTTGATAAAAGGATAGCTTTTATCATCCTTAAGCATCGTATTATACTTCGGTCTGTGTTCCTTAATCAGATTACACTCAAGAACAAGTGCCTCAAGCTCTGAATCCGTCACTATATATTCAAAATATGCTATATGTGAAACCATCTGTACAACCTTTGCAGAGTGATTCTTATTACTCTGGAAGTACTGTCTTACACGGTTCTTTAACACCTTTGCCTTGCCTACATATATAATTGTGTCATGCTTGTCATGCATAATATATACTCCCGGCTTGTCTGGAAGCTTTTTTAATTCTTCTTCAAGATTGAACATATAAATCCTCATTTCTTATTTATACATATGCTTTGCCACTACTGGCTTTCATCTATATACACTGATTGACACTTACATCATATTATATCATTACAATCTTGTTCTCTCAATTTTATTTTACATTTTTGCAATTTTGCGAATATTTGCTGTTTGCTGATATATCCATATCCCAAAAGGCTGCAATGGTATTACTTTAAACACCATTACAGCCTTTACATTCGCATCTTATAAATACTTTAATCTTGATATTACTTCTGCCATGAATAATGCACTTTCTGCTACTCTGCTGCTTTTCTGTAATTACATACAAGCATTACCAACATAATTATAAATATGATAATAAACAACAACACACTCTTTAGTCCATACCCATATGAAGCTGACATTCTGTTTATATCCATACCAGCTATTATTGACATTTTCTTTGCCAGTCCAACTCCAAGCACATATAGCACATGTGGAATAAGCATACACAATGATATAATTACCGACATCTTATAGTTAAATCTATACGATACCATATATGCTATAATAGCTATGACTATAAGCCATAGAAGCCTGTAGGCATAACACAGGATAATATACGAGCGTATACTTATATTCCACGGAAAGCCTGCAAATTTCTGCAGACACAGAATACTTTCATCAATCTGATTATAGCTGTAACGCTGGGTTATGTTATATATGTTAATACCCGTAGATATTCCCCATATAACAATTGCCAGCATAATAATCTTTGACAACTTAATCCACCACAGCTTCTTCCTTTTACGTGCAGTCCTTATATGCATAGCCATTCCCTGCTGCCGCTCTGTGGCATATTCACCTGCTGCTATCAGTATTATAATAACAACAGATATCAGATTCAGTGCTTCATTGTTGGAATACATTCTACTTCCAAGTATATCATCATAGTTGTATGGACTAACTATAACTGCATCTACTCCCCGTGATTCCTTTATATTATTTACATACTCATATTCACTCTGCATTACATTCACTGTATCAATAAGCTTTGCAGCATTATCCTTTTCATAGGAGCCTGTTTCATCACTATTTCGTACCTGTTCAGCTTCGTTTCTTAATGTCTCTATATAATCCCTGACTTCCTCATCCGCCGCATGCCCATCAAATTCCTCATAAAAGCTGTTAAGCTTGTAACTTTTGCTGCTATTACTATAATCAACACCTTTCATAACCCTGACAGTTGTAAACATATATATACCTGCCAGTATAAAAAGAAAACCTTTCTGAACTATCATGGTTTTATACACTTCAATTCCATACAAAGGCATCCTTGCTACAACCTTCTGATTAACCTGTCCTATTTTATCTATAGCAGTTTCTACTACACTCTTTTTTCTAATTGTATATTTTAAGGAATATGAAGCAACATTTCCAATCACCCCTGCAATAAGTATAATAATGGTAAGAAACCATGTTGTTGTACTAATATCTGTTATAAATCCATTACTTCCCCAGTTTTCATACACAAAATAAGAAGCGCCAGGAAATATAACATTAAATACATTAATATACTTAAGACTGTTAAATGCACTGTTATATGGTATTCTGCCATACAGGATATATTCACATAAAAGCACTGCTATAAGCAGCGTAACTGCTGCCTTATAATTATTCACAAGATTAATCATAAGATATATTAAAAGACTTATGGCAGTCATTGCAATGATATACACCAAAACATACATAACTAAAAAACGATTTACACTTATAGCGTATGGAAACATGCCAAACATCCTCGAATTCTGTATATGACAAGTACCATTAACACCATATGTCTTTGCATATATACCATATATGATTGAATTAAACAGACATGATAATATTATATTGAATACTGCAATAATAAGACATCTTATAACCGGAAGAAATGTCCTGCCCTTCCTGCTGGTTCTTATAAGCACATATACTCCATTATCATTCTCTTCTGTAAAATGTATGATAATAACCATCATCATAAGTACATAGATAAGCGGCATAACCCTGTTATTAAGAAGCTGTTCAATAGCAGCCGTATTTGTATTATTAAATGCTACATCTGCTTTTTGAAGTTTTTCTTTATCTTTTAACTGCTTATTGGCATTAAGCATATAAAAGCTGTCCTCATCGCCAAAAAGTGTGCTGCCTGCTATCCTGTTATAATTTTTCGACCTGGTGTCTGTATTATTTACATCACTACTTTCACTATCACCATTGCTGATATTGTCCACACTATTATTATTGTTATAATAGCTATTATAAGACATCACGTACTTTGCCTTATTCTCAACAAGTTCTGCAGCTTTGTTTATATACTCACTATCCTCTTCCTTATATGTATCATATGCAGATGTCAGCTTTTCGGCTATCAGCCCAACCCTGTCTGCTTTAATCTTGTCATAATCATCAATAATCTGCCTGTAATATCTATATGTCACAGCATCGTTACTGCTGTTAATCTGATAAATGCATATGCTTATAACTGCTGCCAGCGCACATATTATACACAGAATACTTTTTCTTATTATTCTTACTAGTTCCATAAGCTTACTCCTGCTACTCTGGCGTTATCTGCTGCCACTGCATACTGCCGCTTCCTATCTGTGTCTTATCAAGAACTGCAGTTACACATATATGCGCTCCACCCTTCTTTTTCTTTGCTGCCTCTTTATTAATAGCCTCTATCTTATCTTTTTCTTCCTGTGATAGCTCCATACCGGCTACATCCGCTCTGGAAGTTGTTACAAGCATACATCTTTCATCGCCGCCTTTATAGTCAAGTGCTATATTACCTGAATGATTCTCATCGGTTTTATTCAACACTACTGTTTCATCCACATTTCCATCTGTATCTAATATATATATATAATTATCATAAGCAGCCATTCTTTCTTCCCGGCTTTTTCCCTGCAGCTTTGACAGATTAACCCCTCTGTATACATACAAATGTTTTCCATCATATCTATAAAAATGTATGTAATTCTCATCACCGGTTTCTTTTAGCTGTGTAAACTCACCATTTTTAACTTCTTTTTTCTCCTGCTTTTCTTCATCTGTAGTTCCTTCTATGTCTAATTCAAATATATCTTTTATTTCTCCACTATCGAGATTTAACTTTTTTATAATATATTTATCCTCATTGGCACATGGAAAATACATATTATTGTTTTCATCAAAACTCACTTCGCTATTCCAGTTTAAGATTGAACCAGCTATGTCAGGATACTGTTCATTCATATTATAAAGACTCTCAACATTTTCAGTGTTTATATCAAGTACTTCAATATAATATATACTTTCTCCCACAGATATACCACTATTCCAGTTAATATATACTTTATCACCTATACCATACAGTACAATGAGTTCAAGATAGTTATATGTACTTTCATATGTTTTTATAATATGTGCCTGGCTATCCCCTGATAACGATGCCGAACACAGCATAAGTTTATTATCTCCTGATAACATATAATACAGCTTTCCATTACTGACGCATGCGTTGTTACTGTTACCATTAACAGAGTAACCATCTATGGATAATGTTTTTTCTTCTTTCTTATCTCTCATAGTCTTATCGTAAGAAACAAGTATATCCTTCTCATCGGTTCTTTCTATCATATATATTCTCTGATTGTGATACCATATCTTGCCACTAAGACACATATCTGATGATATATATGCCTCACAATCCTTTGTCTTATGATCACAATCAATATTAGAACACAGTGGAATTGCCATCTGCTTGACCATATCATAATAATATATATAATTATTCGTATTATCACTTACTCCTGAGGCACCAGCTATATAATAGTATCCCGTTTCTGCAGCTGCTGCACCATCTGACATATAATATTGTGGTTCATTGTCATCATATACATATGATGCATACTTATAATCCACATTGCCCTGTCCGTTATCAGATGTTTTACTGCTGCATGCTGCAACACCTGTTAAACATCCTGTTAACATAGTAATCACGCTTACATCCACCAATATCTTTTTTATTAACTTCTTCATAAAAATCACCGTCCTTTTCCACGTTTATTTCTACACATAACAGATTAATGTCAAGTGCACACAGATACTAATCTGTTTTAATCTTTAACCGTAACATCATAAGCTTATGTATATATTACAGATACACAGCTAAAAAAGTGACAGATATTATAAAAAAAAATGGTGCTACATCATATAGCACCATTATCATTCATCAGCATTTATTCCTCTCTTTTTTCATTTGTTCAAACATATCATCCCATTCCGATTCATCATTCCACTCATCTTCAAATGCCTGCTCCATCACGCCTGCCTTCCAAGATCAAACGCCTTATGATTAAGCTCCCTGAACTTCTCCGGTACGATTGCATCTATTGCAGCACTCCAGTCCTCGTAAGGTATATCATCAAAATACTCTGATAATCTGCCCATAAGTACGATATTAACTGCCTTAGATGAACCAGCCTCCTCGGCTATTGATAAGAAATCCTTTGCATCAACCTTTGCACCGGCTTTTTCTAACTTCTTAACAATATCTGCCGGATATTGGGCAGCACCTGTTATAACAGGCATAGGGTCAACCTCCTGTGTGTTAGTTATAATCTGTCCACCAATCCTTAGATATTCTATCCAGCGTTCAGCCTCAAGCTTCTCGAAGGAAAGAATATAATCAGCTTCTCCCTTGTCTATAACTGGTGAATACACTTTTTTGCCAAATCTTACATATGTAACAACACTTCCACCTCTCTGGCTCATGCCATGCACCTCTGACACCTTGACATCATAGCCCTGGTGCATAAGCACATAACCTAACATCTTGCTGGCAAGCAGTGTTCCCTGTCCACCTACACCAACAATCATAATATTCTTAACTGAATCACTCATATATGTTCCTCATTTCTTATTACAGCCTGATATTTATTGAATAAATCGGACTTTATATTCCGATAACAATCTACAATTTGATATGATTGTCAAAAGTAACTTTTGCTACTCACTTATGTATAATGATTGCTTTATTACTTTACAATACACGCAAGCCTCAAATAGCCCCAAACTTACACATCTGTGAACACACCTTGCAGCCTATACAAAGTGTTGGGTCAATATGTGCCTTCTTATCCTTAACCGCTATAGCAGGACATCCAATGCTCATACACTGCTTACATCCAACACATTTGTCCTCATCAACACTTATAGGTGGCTTATGAACTGTGCCTTTTATCATAACACAAGGTCTGCGGCTTATGATAATAGATGGTTCCTTAGCAGCAAGCTCCTCTGTTACAGCTTCTTCCACAGCCTTAAGATCATATGGATCAACCACTCTTACCCTGTTAAAGCCAAGTGCCTTACACAGTGCTTCAAGATCAACCTTACCTGCTGGCTCACCACGCAGATTCTTACCAGTTGTAGGATTCTGCTGATGGCCTGTCATACCTGTTATCGAATTATCAAGAATAATAACAGTTGAGTTACTCATATTGTATGAAATATCCGTTATGCCAGTCATACCAGAATGTATAAATGTTGAATCACCAATAACACCTACGCTGTTACTCTCTCCTGCCTCTCCCATAGCCTTGTTAAAGCCGTGAAGACCCGAACATGAGGCTCCCATGCATACGTTTAAGTCCATAGCATTAAGTGGAGCAACCGCACCAAGTGTATAACATCCAATATCTCCGTATACCATACATTTTTTCTTTTTTAATATGTAGAATATACCTCTGTGTGGACATCCGGCACACATAACAGGTGGACGTGCTGGTACATTCTCATCAATGCTCATATGCTTTGGAACTTCCACGCCAAGACATTCCCGTACAAGATTCTGTGAGAACTCGCCACATATAGGAAATGTATCCTTGCCTGATACCTTTATGCCAAGCTGTCTGCAATGATTCTCTATGATTGGGTCAAGCTCCTCAAGAACAACTACCCTGTCAACCTTAGCAGCAAAATCTTTAATAAGCTTCTCTGGAAGTGGATTGATAAGTCCAAGCTTTAATATGCAGGCATCCTCACCAAGAACTTCTCTTGCATACTGGTACGAAGTAGAATCTGTTATGATACCGACACTTGTATCCTTTCCCATCTCTACTCTGTTAAACTCACAGCTTTCTGCATACTCTGTTAAATCCTTAGTTCTCTGCTCTACTCTTACATGTGCGTTGCGTGAGTTAAGAGTCATCATAACCTTGGTTGGATCCTTTACATATGGAACCTGCGCCGGCTCAACTCTTTCTTCCATATCAACAATACTCTGTGAATGTGCTACTCTTGTAACCATCTTAAGAAGCACAGGAGTATTGAACTTTTCGGACATTTCAAATGCCTTCTTAGCAAATACTCTTGATTCCTCTGAATCTGATGGCTCAAGCATAGGAAGCTTGGCTGCTATGGCATAATGTCTTGAATCCTGCTCATTCTGTGAAGAGTGCATACCAGGATCATCTGCCACACACACTACAAGACCCGCATTAAGCCCCTGATAAGATATAGTAAACAGTGGGTCTGCTGCCACATTAAGCCCAACGTGCTTCATGGCACACGCCGCTCTGACACCTCCCAATGTAGCACCATGTGCCGCTTCAAGTGCAACCTTTTCGTTAGGAGCCCACTCACAATACACTTCCTTATAAGCTGCTGCCTCTTCTGTAATCTCCGTACTTGGAGTTCCCGGATAGCTGGATATAAACTTACATCCAGCTTCATATAATCCTCTGGCAACCGCTTTGTTGCCTAACATTAATTCTTTCATGAAACTTATTCCTCTTTTCTAACCCTGGTTTTCCTTTTCTACCAGCTTATCTGCTCCATACATCTTACGAAGCTTTGGTTTTTCTATCTTACCTGTAGCATTACGTGGAATCTTTGCAAATATAATCTCCTTAGGTCTCTTATATCTTGGCAGTTCCATGCAGAACTTTTCTATCTCTTCCTCTGTGCATGTAACACCATCCTTTATCTCTATGATAGCTGCTGTCTTTTCTCCAAGTCTTCTGTCTGGAAGTCCGATAACAGCCGCATCTTTAATCTTGTGGAATCTTCTTAGGAAATCTTCTATCTGTACTGGATATATATTCTCACCACCTGATACGATAACATCCTTCTTACGGTCAACTAAAAAGTAGAAGCCATCTTCATCCTGCATAGCCATGTCTCCTGTATACAGCCAGCCATCCTTAAGTACTTCCTTAGTAGCCTCTTCGTTTCTGTAGTAGCAGGTCATAACACCAGGTCCCTTTACACATAACTCACCAACTTCACCCTGACAGACCTCATTATCATGTTCATCTACTATCTTACACTGCCAGCCATATCCAGGAATGCCAATAGCACCAACCTTATGTATGTTTTCAACTCCAAGGTGGACACATCCAGGACCTGTAGATTCTGATAAACCATAGTTGGTATCATACTGATGATTAGGAAAATACTCCTTCCATCTCTTAATAAGTGATGGTGGAACAGGCTGCGCTCCTATATGCATAAGTCGCCACTGTGACAGATTGTAATCTGACAGCTTGATTCTTCCTGAATCAAGTGCAT
The DNA here is from genome assembly GCA_002435585.1 of Lachnospira sp. UBA5912. Classification (GTDB taxonomy): domain Bacteria; phylum Bacillota; class Clostridia; order Lachnospirales; family Lachnospiraceae; genus Lachnospira. Next base: position 5,219 of record DJDY01000142.1, on the reverse strand, counting down.
CAAGAATATCCTGTGCCCAAGGAACTAACAACCATACTATAGTACAATGTTCACTTGATACTGCTGATAATATCTGCTCTGGCTTTGTTCCCTTAAGTAAAACTGCCTTACTTCCTGCTACAAGACTTCCCATCCAGTGGAACTTGGCACCTGTGTGATACAGTGGAGGTATACATAAGAATGTATCATCTCTTCCTGTTGAATGGTGCTTCTGCTCCATAATAGCAGCCTGTGTAAGACTCTGGTGCTTATGCAGTATGGCCTTAGGAAAACCTGTAGTTCCAGAAGAAAAATATATAGCGCCGTAGTCATCCTCTGTTATCTTAACATCCGGCTCCTTACTTGAGCAGTCTGCCACAAGCTCATGGTAGCTCTCTGCAAAGCTAGGGCAGTTATCACCTACATATATAAGAAGTCTTCCTCTTGATAACCTCTCTGCATTCACTTCTATTCTTCCGATAAATGCAAAGCCAAACACTATAACGTCAACCTGTGCAAGCTCAGCACAGTAATATATCTCATCTGAATCATAACGGAAGTTAAAAGGTACTGCTATGGCACCTGTCTTTAACACACCAAAATATATAGGAAGCCATTCAAGACAGTTATACATAAGAATAGCTACCTTATCCCCTTTCTTAACTCCCCTGCTAAGAAGCATATTGGCAAACCTGTTAGCCTTTTCGTTAAATACACTCCATGTAATCTCACGCCTGTATGGCATGTTATTAATAGGCTGGATAAGGTCGAACTCCTTCCAGGTCGTTCTTCTTGTATCCTTCTCATCAGGATTAAGCTCGACTAATGCTACCTCATCCGGGTATAACTCGGCATTCCTTACTAAATAATCTGTTACTGGCATAATACTTTCCTTCCTGCTATATTGATACATGTATCAGACTTTATATGTATACGGATTATTATTTTCGTATTCACAACTCATACATTGTATCTTTATAAAAATCTCATTAAATAATAGAATACCACATTTTGCACAATAAAAAAAGAGTTGCAGGGCAACTCTTTAGTTAAATGTACCACAAATTTATTTTTGCACTAATTACCAACTATATCTTTTTTATCAAACCTGCGTACTGTTATAACAATTGTAATTGCCGTTATACATATCAAAACAATAACAGGCACTAATGCCGATATTCCCTTATCCACATATCTGACATTTCTAAGAAGCATACTTGCGTTACCAATCAATACCGGATTCATTATATATGCTGACAAGACATCATATACAACCAATAACAGTAACGAAACAACAGGTGTTGCCAGTAAAGCAATAGACATATACATTATAGTTATACATATATTGTATATAAAGCATAAAACTATGTCCCACACATTAACCACATCTGTTATTATCTTTGCTCCATAATAATAATTAATATATTCCTTATGTACTCCAAGTCCATGCGCTCCTGTCAATATTGCAAATAACAATATTACACCTATTATTACCACATATCCTGCTACTGTCTGTATTAATCCCCAGATAATCTTACTTATCCACCATTTACTTCTCTTACCATACTGTACAAGGGAATATTGTCCGTTAGACAGTAAATCCTTAAATGGATATATAAAAACAACACTTATAAGTAGCAGCTGCATCGCCATCCATATTACAGGCAGTTCAAAATAATTATTCTTTTCAGGAACATACTCTTTCATTCCTCCAAATATAAGAAATAAATAATCTCCTATATAAAATTTTCCATTTCCTGATATTTTTCTGGCATAATCACCCACAACCACATAAAATCTGCCGCATACAACTATTACAAACAATATAATCAATATATATTTCCATATATTACTTTTTATACTTATATTAATATCACGTTTTATCAACTTCCACATCTAAGAATTCCTTCTTTCTGGACATGCGCAGCCCTGCATAATACAATAAAATCAGAATAAGAAGCATTATGATATATATATACATATCCTTAAACTTAAGAAACATCCACTGTTCTCTTAATATAGCAAGTCTTCCAAAAAACAGTTTAAATGAAAGCACCCTCATATCATTAATTCCAACAGCAATAACAGCTATTAACCCTGCTATATAATTATTGAATACATAATATCCAAGAAGCATAATAAATAGTGCGGTTGCTATCTGCATATAATATACAAGCCACATTAAAACAATCATACTGATAACATTATAATCAACAGTTTCCATTCTTGTATATGCTCTGGCAAAACTATCCTCTGCTGACCAGTTCATCCAGTTACTCCCATATACAATATATAACACAACCAAAGAAGCCACCAATATAACCAAAGAAGTCACGAGTGAATATAATAATGCCTGACAAACATCCTTTTTCCATATCTTCTTTCTGTCACCGATAAGCACAACCTCCATCATGTTATAACTTTCTTTTCTTATAAGTATAAACGATATACTAATCCATATAACACAGGGAATTCTACATCTTTCCCACGCTATATATCTTATACCATCTGCCGCACAGGCTATTGAACCTATCGCTGCTGCATTATTATATGGGGTAAGACTGAATACAACTGTGATCAGTACCAATACTGCATATATTACAAACATATATGGTTTAAAGTATCTTCTTGCTAATCTCATAAATTCACCACCGTAAAGTAAGGATATTGTTCTATGCCAAGCTGATACCTACGGTTATATACCTTCTTCCATCCTGAATTAGAACATAACTTTTTACTAATAAAAAAAACAAGCTTATAATCCTTAACTTCCTGTTTACCTAAACTACCACCATTAATCTTCATTGTAGTAAACAATTCCAGACCATTATTCAATACACCTGATGTTAATTTAAACTTTGATACATCAAAAGGCTTACCCTGTTCTTCACCAACACACCTGTAATCTATGCTCACAATCGCATAACGTATATCATCATCAGATGTATAATCAGATTCCCCATATCTGTCTATGAATTCCTGTCTGTCCAGAATATCAATGCCGTTAACTTTAATATCATAATCTTTATAGTTAAAAAGTTTCTCCCTTTTCATAAGTATTGGTATACACCTTATATTCCTCTGCATTCGTATTGATATACACTATTCTGATAGCAGAAGCAATAACTATAACTGCCGCTACCACAAGTACAGCTATTCTCTTTTTCATAATCTATCCCTCTTTCTTCTGCTTACACAAAACAACATAGCTGCCACAGCCACTACAATAACCACATATTGAATAATAATCATATACATTGAATCCCTGTCCAGCTGATTAAAACGTCCTGATTTCCATAATAAAGGAATTCCCTTAATAAAATCCCCTAAAATAAATGAAGCAAAATATACAAAATATGAACCAATCATTACAACAAATCTGTTTGATAATATAAATGAAAATATAAATGTCATACAATTAATAATTCCATATACAACAAATATCCACAATATATATATCAGACAATATATAACCGGATGATTAAGCATAATACCAGAGCACACCAGCTTATCACTTAAAGGAAAATTGTAATTATTAATAGTATTTACATCTTCCATAGGCAGCGCCATAAGATTAATATAAAGAGAAAGAATGAATGGAATAGCAGCCACCACACCGCCACTTACAAACAAAGTAATAATCTTGGATAAATAATATTTTCTAATATCTGTTCTTATAAAGTACTGATTATTATAATGTTTTTTCTCATCCAGAAATATTTCAACTCCATATGCGACAGCACATAACAATGGTATGACTGCAAAAAGAATCATTCTGAATGGAGAATTATAAAATCCAATCCAATAATGAAATGCTCCGGGAATATAATCACACTTAATCCCAATATACTGCTTTAAAAATGGTATAGTGCTTGTAATTGCTTTATATAAAAACCGCCATGAATATACAAGTATATATACTACTTCAACCAGCACAATCAGTATAAACTTCCTGCTTTTAAATGCACGTTCCATATCTATCTTCAATAACTTCCCCATATTAATCTCCTAGTCTTCCTTTAATCTTATATAATCAATACTATTACTAAAAATGGCTCCTCCATTACCTGTTCCTTTAAAAAGCGCTGTACTATCAATGCTGCTTGTTGCAATTGGATATACCATAACATACTTAATAGACTCCCCTTTATCCATTTGTATTGTTAACATATAGTCAAGATATTCTTTATCATCCAATTCTGCTACAAATGCAGCTCTTATTCCATATTTTTCATATAAGGATATCTTATTACCATCTATATCGGCTATTTTATATGAAGTTGGTATAATTCTTGTTCTTTTATCACCTATATTTTTTATAGTTATTTCAACATACATAAATGTATAATTCTCTCCATCAAGATTACCATTTTCATCTATATATTCCTTATATGGTGTTTCTCTTTTATCTGAACATAACGCAGATAGATGTGACTCATAATTAATAGTATTTTCTTTAATAATGTCCTTTATATTATTATCATAATATACTTTATCTACAGTAAATTCATAATCATCTAAACTAGAATATTCTATCGCCTGATGCATAGACTTTATATTGCTATCTGGAACTATGGCTGTATTATCATCTATAATCTCTATCTTATCCGCATTATAATATTCAGGTTTAGTAGCTGCGGTGGCACTATCATCACTACTGTCTGCCTTATCTATAGTTTTATTATCCGATGAATTACTCTTATAATTCGTTACTACTGCCACACCAACAAGACCTATAAATATAATACACATTAATATTGTTAATGCTCTCTTCATATTTCCCCCTTTATAGTATAGTTCTCATATCTGTATTGCATTTCAGATATGAGAACTATACAAATTATCTCTTAGAAATACACATTAATATGTGTCTGCACTCCAGTCACCTTTTGCTGAATATGTGTCATCAGTTGTTGCTTCTCCTCTTAAAGCGGCCTGTGACAAACCATTTTCAGCTATATAATTAGTTATATAACCACTCTTTCCCGGTGAATATGTTTTCTGTGGTAATTCTATATCTTCCACATAACCATCATCATATCCAACTATACACATAACCACGTCTTCATCTCCATCTCTGTAATAAATATATGATGACGAATCGTTATCCTTACTCTGAGGTTCAGAATAACAATACGCATCTCCCGATGCTGCATCAAACCAGAAACTAAAATCGCTAGTACTCCAATCCGCACGAACAACTGTCGCACCTAACATTCCAACCATTCCTGCTATAACTA
>DJDY01000077.1:1342-6593 GCA_002435585.1 Lachnospira sp. UBA5912 | reverse complement strand
CCGCCAACCTTGAAGTCCATATCGCCGAAGAAGTCCTCAAGTCCCTGAATATCAACCATAGTCATAAAGTCATCGCTGTCAGGAAGTGTTATAAGACCGCATGAGATACCTGCAACAGGAGCTTTAATCGGAACACCTGCGTCCATAAGTGCAAGAGTTGAACCACAGATTGAACCCTGTGATGTTGAACCATTTGAAGAAAGTACCTCTGAAACAAGTCTGAGTGCATAAGGAAATTCTTCAACAGACGGAATAACAGGCTCTAAAGCTCTTTCTGCCAGAGCACCGTGACCGATTTCACGTCTGCCGGGGCCTCTTGAAGGCTTTGTTTCACCTACTGAGTATGAAGGGAAGTTATAATGATGGATGTATCTCTTAGTTGTTACATTATCATCAAGTCCGTCAACCTTCTGTGCTTCTGATAAAGGAGCAAGTGTTACAACATCACATATCTGTGTCTGTCCTCTTGTAAACATAGCAGAACCATGTACTCTAGGTATAATATCAACCTCTGCTGCAAGTGGTCTTATCTGGTTAATAGCACGTCCATCTGGTCTCTTATGATCCTTTAAGATCATCTTACGTACAGTCTTCTTCTGATACTGATAAATAGCTTCACCAAGTACTGCCAGGTACTCTTCATTATCTGCAAATGCTTCCTTCATCTTCTCAGTTACTTCATCGATATTCTTTTCTCTTGTCTGCTTATCATCAGAGAATACTGCAACTTCCATCTCTTCTGGAGATACTACCTGCTTCATAGCCTCAAACATCTCTGCTGGAATAGCGCAGCTTTCATATGAATGCTTTTCCTTGCCAACCTCAGCTACAATCTTTTCAATAAATGCAATAATTGTCTGATTGATATCATGCGCCTTGTATATAGCTTCAATCATCTTATCCTCAGGTATAATATTAGCACCTGCTTCAATCATGATAACCTTCTGCTTAGTAGATGCTACTGTAAGCTGAAGATCACCTTCCTGCCACTGTGCCTGTGATGGGTTGATGATGAATTCTCCGTCAATCATACCAACCTGTGTCATAGCACATGGACCATCAAATGGAATATCAGATATACATGTTGCAATAGAAGCACCTATCATAGCTACAAGCTCTGGACGGCACTCTGGATCTACTGACATAACCATGTTGTTGAGTGTAACATCGTTACGATAATCCTTAGGGAATAAAGGTCTCATAGGTCTGTCGATTACTCTTGATGTAAGAATAGCATTCTCAGAAGCCTTACCTTCTCTCTTGTTAAAGCCACCTGGTATCTTACCTACGGCATACATCTTCTCTTCGTATTCAACACTGAGTGGGAAGAAATCGATACCTTCTCTTGGTTCCTTAGATGCAGTAGCTGTTGAAAGTACTACTGTATCTCCATAGTGCATAAGCGCTGCTCCGTTAGCCTGTGCACATACTCTGCCAACATCAACTCTTAATGTTCTGCCAGCTAATTCCATTGTGTACTGTTTAAACATACTTTCCTCGTTTCTGCCTTATGGCTGTTTAATTTGGTGTGATAATCCTGCTATCCTGGATATGCCGGATTAATAATTGGTTAATATCAAGAACTATATCTCTTTCCTGATTAATATACAGTTTAGAACTTCACCACATAATGAACAGAAGGTCCGAAACAACTCAAAAAAACACCATCTTGCAGCATGATATTCTTTTGAGTGGTCTCGGTATATTCCTTCTGTTATCTTCTGTTACAGATTCAAATACTCTCAGGAAATACTTTAACCAAACATTCTTATACAATCTGTCATTATAGAAAATCAAGCAGGGCGGGGTTGTACAACCAGGTACAACTCCGCCCTTATAATTACTTTCTGATTCCTAAACGCTCGATTAAGCTTCTGTAGCTTTCGATATCGTTCTTCTTTAAGTAAGAAAGTAAAGCTCTTCTCTTACCAACCATCTTTAAAAGACCTCTTCTTGAGTGATGATCTTTCTGGTTAACCTTTAAATGTTCTGTTAATTCAGCAATTCTTTCTGTTAAGATTGCAATCTGAACTTCTGGAGAACCTGTATCTCCTGCTTTTCTTCCGTAATTAGCAATAATTTCTGCTTTCTTTTCCTTAGATATCATTCTAATGTTCCTCCTGTTATTTAATCACCTGACACTAAGATCCGGGTCGGAGTGTCCCTAATCCGAGTGACGGCTCATACATTGTTAATATATCATACCTCTATTATTTTATCAAGTGTTTTTCATAAATCAATTTGCAATTTGCAAAATCAAATCTTATAATTGATTCAAAATAATTTATTTAATCATAAACATTTCTTTTGCAAAATTAGCATCGCTTTCCATCTGTTTCTTTAAAGCTTCAATATTTTCGAATTTCATTTCCTGTCTTAGAAAATGAAGCAATTTAACCTCTACCCTGTTCCCATACACATCTTTGTCAAAATAAAACACATTAGTCTCTACACTTATCTCATATCCGTCACTAACCGTTGGTTTCGTACCAAGATTCGTCACTCCGTAATATTCTATATTATCAATAAGTATCTTCGATGCATATACTCCATTAGGAGGAAGCAGCTTTATCTCTGTAGGATATACATTAATCGTAGGAATATCCAGAGTCCTTCCAAGCTGTCTGCCTTTAGCAACTATTCCAGATATGGAATATGGTCTGTTTAAAAGTACATTTACCGTTTCCATATGTCCCATCTTCAGCTCTTCACGCACATATGTACTACTTATATCCTTATCCTGAAACTTTTCTTTTTCTACAACTATAGTTTCATATCCATATTTAACCGCATTGTTGATAAGAAATTCAACATTACCGCTTCTGTTTTTTCCAAAGCAGTAATCTGTACCAACAACAATAACTTTGGCATTGAGTTTTTTAACAAGTATATTTTCAACGAAGTCTTCTGGTTCCATATTCATAAGTTGCGTTGTAAACGGATATTCTACCTCGACATCCAGTCCATAATTCTCACACAAGACCCTTCTTTCTGAATTAGTAGAAAGAAAATGCTGGTTTTTCTGTGGACATATACTTAATGGTATTCTGTCAAATGTAAACATAACCGACAGAAGTCCCATCTCCTCCGCCTTTTCCCTGACTATCGATATCAGCTTCTGATGTCCAAGATGAACACCATCGAATTTGCCAAGTGTTACCGCACTTGGTCTTTTAAGCCGAAAATCCTCAGTACCATGTATGTATTCCATCCTGGTATGCACCACCTTTCAGGTAACTGATTTTTCATAAAACATTTTCTCGGGAACTAACTGTCCTCCGATATATTTATATATGCCAACAAAATCATCACAAGAATCGTATATTCTGAATTTTTCCATATCCAGAATCTCACCATTCTCCTCGGCAACCGCCTCCAATGGAAGTTTATTGCCATTGTACAGAAGCTTATTGTATGAATCATCTATTGTCAGTTTTCTATAATCAGGAAACATCTTGTCTATCCCGACTATATAATCCTGTATTTCACCTTTTAGTGCAAGTGCAGCTATCTGATTAAGCGTAAGTGTATCATCAATAACGAATTCACCTACTCTTGTTCTTTTAAGCGACATCATGCATGCGCCACAGCCTAATTTTTTCCCTATATCTTCACATAATGTTCTGATATATGTTCCTTTGGAACAATCAACTGTAATTGTCACTGTTTTAACATCATCTTCAAGGCTTATATCATTAACTCTCAACGAGTTAATAACAACTTTTCTTGGTTTTCTTTCAACCTCGATACCTGCTCTTGCAAGTTCATACAGTTTCTTTCCATTCACCTTAAGTGCTGAATACATAGGCGGAATCTGATCATATTCGCCTTCAAACTGACTGCACACCTCAAGAACAGTTCTTTCATCAACATTAACTTCTGACCTTGTCAGCACTGTTCCACTTGTATCCTGTGTATCTGTAGTTGTACCAAGAAGCATTACCGCTTCGTAAGTCTTAGTCCAGTCAGTAATCATGGATACCAGACCCGTTCCTTTTCCAAGGCATACGGGCAGTACTCCTACAGCATCCGGATCAAGTGTTCCGGTATGCCCGATTTTTTTCATATGGAGGATTCCCCTGAGTTTAGCAACTACATCATGCGATGTGAATCCTTTTTCTTTATAAACATTAATAATACCGTTCATACCGACACATTCTCCTTTATCCCATAAAGTTCCATAAAGTCCTGACGTCTTTACTGGTTCATACCAGCATACTGTTCTTCTATCATCTCACCTATACGGTTGATTATATCATGTACTGTACCATTTGCTGAAAATCCTGCTGCTCTTACATGTCCGCCACCGCCAAAGCTTACAGCAATTGTACTTACATCAATATACTTCTTAGACCTTAAGCTTACTTTGTACTCATTATCACCCGTTTCATACAGGAATATAGCTACCTCTACTCCATCTGTAAGCCTTAACTGTTCTATGATGCCACCTAACTCTTTTCCTGTCACACCATAGAAATTCATCTCATCTCTTGTAACACTTGAAAATATACATTTTCCATCATAAAACAGTACACTTTCAAGAAGTGCTCTTCCTAATATCTGATTCTGGATATAAGTTTTCTTATAAAAACTATTATCTATAATATCAGAATAATCTATTCCCATCTGCATCATCTTTCCAGCTACTTCCATAGTATGAAGAGATGTGCAGCTGTACTTGAACACGCCTGTATCATGAATGATTCCTGTATATATGCATTCTGCAACTGCCTTATCTATCTTATCTTCATCAAGTGTATCATACAACACTTCACATGCTGAGCTTGAATCAGGCACAACCTGGTTAACATCAGCAAAGTTGTTATTACTTATATGATGATCAATGCATATAGTTTTATCCGCATTTTCAAAACCTTTGGCAAAAGGTTCTATCCTGTCTATTGAACTACAATCAAGGACAACAAATGCATCAAATCTTTTATCTTCCTCTAATGTATTCTTTATATCTGAATATCCATTAAGATATGAGAATTCCTCTCCCGGCTGTTCAAGATATACCGAAACCTCCATATCAGGTACATTTTTCTTTAAATAATTATATAATGCAAGTGTAGAACCAGTACAATCGCCATCTGGTCTTATATGTCCCGTTATTCCGACAACATGTGCACCCTTTAATTCCTCAATCACATTCATATCTTATTCTCCATTCCTAAAAAAACAAAGCTACCCTGCAGCAACATTAACCTTCTGACTGCTTATGACTTTCATCATCTTTTTTCGTAACTTC
>DJDY01000077.1:0-1295 GCA_002435585.1 Lachnospira sp. UBA5912 | reverse complement strand
ATAAGCTTAGACATATTAATTCCATATTCTATTGACTGATCAAGTATAAACTTAATCTCTGGTGTATTACGAAGATTAACTGTTCTTGCCAGTTCTCTTCTTATATACCCTTCTGCACTCTTAAGTCCTGCTATAGTATCCTGCTGTGATTTTTCATCACCAAGAACACTTATATATGCTTTACACGTCTTAAGATCTGGTGCCACCTCAACAGATACAACCGAAGTCATAGGATTGATTCTTGGATCCTTGATTTCGCTACGGATTATATTGCTAAGCTCTTTTAATACCTCGCCATTAATACGGGTATTCTTTACGCTGTTCTTACGCATACATGCTCCCCGCTTTCCATAAATCACCTATCACATCAGAATATACTATACTACATTGCATAGATTAATAGCTGATTCCATACATCTTGTACATAGTATATTCATCATATGACAGGATATCTTTTATTAATACTGTCTGCCTTATTAATACTATATTTTATATTAATAAAACATGCTTAAATATATTTTTCCTGTTATTAATCTCTATCTTGGCACTTCTACCATGATATGGGCTTCTACAAGGTCGCCTTCCTGAATCTGTCCAAAGTTTTCAAATACCATACCACATTCAGAACCCGCCTTAACTTCCTTGACATCATCCTTGAAATGCTTAAGTGTTGCAATAGGTCCCTCATAGATCTGCTCATTATCTCTTGTAATCCTAACTATTGAATCCTTTGTGATTCTGCCCTCTGTAACAATCGCACCTGCTATGTTACCAACACCTGAAGCCTTGAATATCTGTCTTATTTCAGCATGACCGATAATCTTTTCTTCATAGATAGGCTCAAGCATACCCTTAAGAGCTGCCTCAACATCCTCAATAGCATTATAGATAACACTGTAAAGTCTTAAGTCAACCTTTTCTCTTTCTGCTACTATTCTTGCCTGGTTATCCGGCTTGACATTGAAACCAATGATAATAGCATTAGATGCTGATGCAAGTACTACATCGGATTCGTTGATGTTACCAACACCACCATGAATAACCTTAACTATAACCTCTTCATTAGAAAGCTTAACAAGACTCTGCTTAACAGCCTCAACAGAACCCTGTACATCTGCCTTTATGATAAGATCAAGTTCCTTCATGTTACCAGCCTGTATCTGCTCAAATAACGCATCAAGTGAAACCTTATGCTTAGTATCATCAAGAAGCTTCTTCTTGCCTTCTGCTATGAATGTGTCAGCTATATTTCTTGCTTCCTTTTCGTTATCTGTAGCCATAATGATTTCACCTGC
>DJDY01000121.1 GCA_002435585.1 Lachnospira sp. UBA5912 | reverse complement strand
TCTTGCGCCATTAACGAACGAACGGTCATGCGAAGCAGGACGAAAGAGTGCGTAAGCACGGGTTCGTGAGTGCATGGATGTTAAAAAATAAATTATGATATAATGAGCGCAAAAGAAAAGGAAGATATGGAGGACATATGAGCAGGTTTTATGGCGGCTGTGATGCCGGAAGTACATATACGAAATGCGTAATATTAGATGAAGATGGAAAGATAGTGGCAGATGTTACTAAAAGAAGCAGAATCAATCCAGTATTAAGTGCTAAGGATGCCCTCGATGTGGCAATAAGCCAGGTAGACGGACTTGACAGCACAGAGGAACTTGCATATCTTATTGGAACAGGATATGGACGTAATAAGGTACCTTTTGCAGATGAGAATATATCAGAGATAAGCTGCCATGCCATGGGAGTACATGTGACAGACCCATCGGTCAAAGCTATCATAGATATAGGTGGGCAGGATGTTAAGGGAATTGCCATAGATACAGATGGAACAGTACTTAACTTTGCTATGAATGATAAATGTGCAGCAGGAACTGGAAGGTTTTTCGAGTCCATGGCAAGAGCCTTTGAGATGAGCCTTGATGAATTCTCAAAGCTCTCACTGTCAGCTAAGAATGTTATACCGATAACAGCGCAGTGTGCAGTGTTTGCTGAAAGTGAAGTTATATCGCTTGTAGGTGAAGGAAAGCCGATGGATGAGATAGCGGCCGGCATAGAACTTTCTGTAGCCAAAAGATGTTTTGTTATGGCAAAAAAAGCCGGAGTTGTTGATTCTGTTACTCTTACTGGCGGATGTGCCAAGAATGAAGGGTTGAAGCAGGCGATAGAGAAGGTGCTTAAGGTAAAAGTTGTAGAGCTGCCTATAGACCCACAGCTTATGGGAGCACTAGGAGCAGCAGAGTACGCAAGGCTGCACGCATCTAAAAACTAGCCTTTAATAATCAAAAAGAGGAAAATAAAGTGATTATATTTAAAATATTAGGAATAGTAATAGTAGTATTTATCGTGTTGTTCATACTTTCGCTTATTATATACTTCTTTAATCTTGATATGAAGTTTGCTGCAGCGCTTATAAAGCCTTTAACAGCATATTATAACTGGTCAAGGGACAGAAGAAACAGGAAAAGTGGAAAGGCCTAACTAATAAACATGGATAACACATACAGAATAAGTATTTATGATAAAGATATATCAGAATTAAAAGAATATTTCCAGTCAGGGCAATGCGGAGATATAAAAGAGCTTTCACCAGATGAATCATGGGAAGTTACCAGTCAGGAAAGCCTTGTGCTAAGAAGTGATATGGCATATGAGCTTGGAGGTGGTATGAATGAGGCAGTCAGTTCAATAGCATTTACTACGTCAGATAAGTATGTTGATAGTGATGGAGTGTATCTTATAGGAGATGATCTTTCAGATATAACGGAAGATATATCATATGCAAGATTTACACTGATAAGGCTTAATGAGTCATATATAAGAACAATACAGGAAAAAAATAAGGAAGCGTTGTATTCAGTGCTCCGGGCTGTTGACTATGTAAGATATCATAATTATCCGAAGGGGTATATGATGAGAATATCATCCGTTAAGGAGAGAGAACCAGTAAGAGTATCAAGAGAGGCATTAGAAAAAGGAATGACATTTTCACATATAGGTTCCGAGATGATAAATGCGTATAAAAAGCGTAAAGAGGTGGAGGCTGTACAGATATATTTCGTGACAAGTAAGACAGCAGATTATGGATTGCTGCGTAGTGTGGCGCACAGGCTGGAACAGATTACAGACTCACTTAATCACATATTTAATGGACTTGTGATGGATTGTTCTACGTGTTCCAGCAGGGAATTGTGTGATGAGATAGATGGTATGAAAGACTTACATAAAAAACTTTATTTTTAAAAACGTATTTTTAGTTTATATTTCTGCTTTTTATATATCTTTGTTTGTATATATAATCACTGTGTTCTGCGGCTCTTTTTACTTTTAATTTTATTAGCATACATAATAGAATCTACGACTTTGAAACAGTTATCTATTCCGCTTTCATCAATTGCACCATAGCCTGTGGCTACAGAATATGGGTAGCTTGTTGTATCAGCAATATCTTTAACAGCCTGATGAAAGGTTTTTAGGCATTCATTAATGATATCTTTGTTGGCATCACTGGCTATAACGCAGAATTCGTCACCACCTATGCGGTAACATTTGCCTATTTCATTGAAACTTTCATGTATAAGTCTTGCGGTGTTTTTAATGGCTTCATCGCCGTAATGGTGTCCATATGTATCATTGACATGTTTAAGGTTGTTAAGGTCCGCAATAAGTATATATCCATGTGAATCCGAGTTGTTTCTTTCCTTTTCCATGGCAAGTTCAAAGGCTGAGCGGTTATTTATATGTGTCATTGCATCTGTGAAAGCAAGTTCTTTGTATATTTCGTTACGTGTACTTTGTACAAAATTCTCTTTGATAACATGAAATATAGAAAAACTGAAATATATAAGCAGTAATACAACACCATATACGGAGAATCTTATGCGTCCGAAAGCAGAGCTGTTTGAGTAATAACGTATGATATCAAGAATAAGAAAGAATGATATTATTATAATTGCTATGAATACATCAAGCTCTTTAGTTGTAATTGTTTTCCAGTTTTTAATATATGTAATAACAACAGATAATGTAATGCCCAACACCTCAATATGGACAATCCACAAAAGATTAGAAATGATTACAAGTCCCATAAGTTGCATGGCAAATATGGCAACAAGTATGATTGTCTGGCACCAGTAGGTGGCATACATATAAGTTTCTTCTTTAAATCTGTCAAATGTGAGTAAAAAACCTGTTACTGTAATTGGAAATACAAAATAACAGCAATATCCTATATACGATGTAAATGTTCCTTTGCTGAAAAATATCTGAAGAACAGTGGAATTACATATGGTCCATACGCCGGCAAGTATAGATATAAGTCCGAGCCAGCGGAGTCTTTTGTTCAAATCAGCCTTTATTATCAATGATGTTATTAAAAGCATAATTCCACATATGCAGGCAAGAGCACCAGTTATCATCTGGAATGCATGGCTGCCTAATATATTATATATAAGTGCGCTTTTGGTTCCAGTTGAAATATCTAAAAGGTTTTTTATATCCAGTCTTGAATCCATAGTGATAGTAAGATTAAAACCACGCTGTGGAACCTTTATGAAATACCAGTGGGATGGTCTTGCAAAGCCTGAAAAATCGGTTATATCAGACTCACTATATACCTCATTCTGGTCAACGTATACATTGACTGCTGAATTATATGCAAAAAAAGAGATATAATCCCCAGCCAGCTCATCAGCATGAATAAAACGTGTAAGAGTTATAGAATTCGTATCTTCATTAATCCTGGCAGGAAGATTAATTGATGAATGATGGTTATTATAACTTATATTATAATTATCAGATATTGTGCGGATTGCCTCATTATTAAGACATAATCCATTTATTCTTGTATTAAAATATATAGCCATGCCTAAGAATAAAAAAGCAGTAAGGATAAAACATATACTTATATTGACAGCGGATGATTTTGTAATTATATTAAACTTGTTGTTAAAACGCTGCTTTTTATTATTGAAAAATATATTCTGCATGATTGTTTATTATCCTTTCTGATAATATTAAGTTGATTATTATATGCTTATTGTTTTCAACTTGAGCTTTTAATTATGGCACTATATATAATATTTTAGTCGATTGACTATAATAGTCAAGGTTATGACAATATATTTATAGAATATACAAGTGCTCCTCTGGTACTATACAATAGTACTTATTACCTATAATATAAAGTATTGTAGCATAGGAGTATAATTTAATTCAAGTACCAGAATATATTAATTTATAATAAAATTCAGGCATTGTGAAATGGAGGATTTATTGTGTATAGAGAAGATTATAATGTGGTTATTCCAGAGTTTAAGGATGTAAGAGTATCAATAGATGAGCTTGGTGCAGTGAGCGGAAAGCTTGATGTTAAGACAGGACATGACAATGCAGTAATTATTAACAATGCAATAAAAAGTTTATCTGAAAATGGTGGCGGAACTATAGTAGTGCCAGCAGGCATATGGGCATGTGCTCCTATACGTATATTGTCAGGAATTAATCTTCATCTTGAAAGTCAGGCTATGCTTAAGTTTATAAAGTCTAAAGAAGACTATCATTTAGTGATAACTAACTATGAAGGCCAGCAGTGCATACGTACAGTTTCACCAGTAACAGCAGAGAATGCAGAAAATATTGCTATAACAGGAGAAGGAATCATAGATGGAAGTGGTGATGAATGGCGCCCAGTCAAGAGATTCAAGGTGACAGACAAGCAGTGGGAGGCACTTCTTAAAAAGAGCAATAATGTGTTTGCTACTAAAGAAACAGAGGTATGGATGCCATCTAAGTCAAGTCTTATAGGCAATGAGAAGAATATCCAGGGAGACACAGAGGATGTACTTGATAAGGCAGCAGATTATTATGATTTCTACAGACCAGTTATGATAAGCTTAAGATATTGCAGAAATGTGCTGTTACAGGGAGTTACATTTATGAATTCACCAGCCTGGAATATACATCCGTTTTTCTGTAAAAGTCTTACAGTTGACCATGTAAATGTACGTAATCCATATTACGCACAGAATGGTGATGGCATAGATGTTGAATCATGCACAGATGTGCATATTCATCACAGTGTATTTGAAACAGGTGATGATGCTATATGTATAAAGTCAGGAAAGAATGCAGTTGCAAGAACGATAGAAGGTCCATGCAGTAACATATATGTACACGACTGCCTTGTTAATGAAGGTCATGGTGGCTTTGTAATAGGAAGCGAAATGTCAAGAGGTGTTAAAGATATACTTGTTGAGAATTGTACATTTACAGGAACTGATGTCGGTGTAAGGATGAAGAGTGCATTAGGACGTGGAGGCGTTGTAGAGAATATAACAATCCGTAATATTAACATGATTAATATAAAGGGTGAGGGAATCATACTCACTATGTCATATGTCCTGAATCTTCTTAACAGAAATGAAACTATAGCCATGGATAACGAAGATGATATTCCATATTTTAAGAATATGAATATGGAAGATGTGACATGCTTAGGTTGTAAGGAATTCGTTAAGATAGAACCTTTACAGGGACATCCTGAAACAATAGAGAATATTGTGGTGAATGGAAAGAAATATTGCTAATTGTATAAATCAGACATATGCATATATCTGAATTGATAATGTATGATGTAAGTGTCAAAAGGATAAAAAGTTATTTCTGCCTTAAGAAAAAGACTTTTTAAAAATACAAAGCAGGCTTTAAATATATGTTGCGGGGATATATGATACATAAATATAAAACATGATTTTTGCAGCATATGAATGGAGATAAAAATGAAAAATAATAAGTATGAAATAGATATGTGTAATGGCACTATTATGGATAAGCTCATATCATTTGCATTGCCGCTTATGTTATCAGGCATGCTGCAGCTTATGTTTAATGCTGTTGATATAATAGTTGTAGGTCGTTTTACAGGAAGTCAGGCACTGGCGGCTGTAGGCTCAACAACAGCACTTATAAGCACATTTACCAATCTGTTTATAGGTGTATCACTTGGTGCTAATGTACTTGCAGCCAGATTCTATGCATCTGGAAAAACGAAGGAAATGTCAGATACGGTACATACAGCCATATTGCTTGCTTTAATAAGTGGTATAGCCATGAGTATTATAGGAATATTGTGTGCAAGGGAATCACTTGCTCTCATTGCAACACCAGATGATGTCATAGGACAGGCAGCATTGTATCTTAGAATATATTTTTCAGGTATGCCATTTTTTATGTTATATAACTATGGTGCAGCAATACTAAGAGCAGTTGGTGATACCAAGAGACCTCTTATGTACCTGATAGTTGCAGGATCTACGAATGCAGTACTAGATCTTCTTCTTGTTATAGTGTTTAAAATGGGAGTTGCAGGTGTAGCCATAGGAACAATAACATCACAGTTTATTTCATGTGTACTTGTTATAAGATGTCTGTGTAAGACAGATGCCATATATAAGTTATACATATCAAAGCTTAAGATAAAGAAATATTATCTTATCCAGATACTTCAGGTTGGACTTCCAGCAGGTATCCAGAGTACAGTTATTAACTTCTCAAATGTTTTATTACAGTCATCTGTTAATTCTTTTGGCGAAATAGCTATGGCTGGATACACAGCGGCCAACAATATACTCGGCTTCCTATATGTATCAGTTAATTCAGTTACACAGGCATGCATGAGCTTTACAAGCCAGAATTATGGTGTGCGTAAGTTTAAAAGAATGGATAAGGTGCTTGTTGATTGTGCTATATTATCAATTATAATATCTGTAGTTATAGGTGGAGGTTCATATCTTCTTGGACACCAGATACTAGGTATATATACAAGGCAGGAAGATGTAATACAGTGTGGTATGGAGATTCTTTCCATATCGACTATTCCGTATTTCTTATGTGGCCTTATGGATATGATTCCTGGTTCTATGAGAGGTGTGGGATATTCAGCAGTACCTATGATACTTTCAATAATAGGAACAGTTGGAACAAGACTTGTATGGATATATGGAATATTCCCTAATCACAGGTCATTGTATGTGCTGTTTATGTCATATCCGGTTTCATGGGGATTGACGATTATCATGCAGGCGATATGTCTCGTGTTTGTAAGAAGGAAAATAAGAAAGTGAATAAGAAAGTAATATATGTTAAAGCAGTATACGTTAATAATAAAAATATACAAAAGATAATAGATGGATGTATAATAAATAAGACATAATAGTGTGTAAGTAGAAAGAGAAATTATTATATGGCAGACTATGATGAAGCTATATAATAATTTCTCTTTTATTAGTATTTTACTTTAGAATCCAACACAATTACCCTTAAGAGTTGCGCCTGTTATATTAACCTTACCAAATGTTACCTTGTAACCGAGTGCAGATGGCTTTCCGGTTAATGACCAGTGATAATTGTTACCTTTATTAGAATCTGATACTTAAAGCTGGAATTCTTGAAATTCCAAGATGTGTTAGTTGCGGCATTGACAGGTACACTGGCAGCTGCTGTAAAGCATACAAGAGCTAAAGTAAGAATGGCCGTTAATACCTTTTTCACTTTTTTAAACATTATGAAAAACCTCCCAAAATAAGATTCAACAGACAACAAATGTTTATACAACTTACTGTGCAAAATACACATAAAGTATAGTTGAAACAATAGCAAAATTGTTAAATATAATGAAAAATATGTTACAATAATCCAATGAGAAAATAAGCAAATAGGAGAAAAGGATGTCTGATAAAATATATAGAAAAGAAGATTTAATAAAACAGCTTGAAGACATGGGGCTTGCAGGAGATGAAACAATACTCATACATTCATCTATGAAATCTATAGGAGAGGTAGAGAGAAGAGCTGATACAGTGCTTGATGCATGGATGGAATATTTTCATAATGGCCTTTTACTACTTCCAACGCATACATGGAAGAATGTCAATTCTGATAATCCGGTATATAATCCGGTTGAGACACCTTCATGCGTAGGAATACTAACTAATCTGTTTATGAAAAGAGAGGGTGTGATACGTTCACTGCATCCAACCCATAGTATGGCAGGATATGGTAAGAACGCTTCAGAATATCTTACAGGAGAAGAAGATAATAATACACCATGTACACCAGGTGGTTGTTATGACAGGCTTAGGTATGTAGATGGAAAGATACTGCTTGTCGGTGTAGGACATGAAAGAAATACATATATACACAGTGTGGAAGAGGTACTTAATGTTCCTAACAGATTATCGGATATGCCTGTTAAACTAAAGATAGCCATTCCGCAAAATTGTAATAAAATCCCACCATATAAAGCAGAGTCTGCATTCAGTAATATTTTAAAAAAGGAGTCTGCCTCATATAATAATGGTGATATAGATAAAAATGCCGCTTCAGGAAAAAATGTTATATATAAAAATGTATATGTAAGAAAACACTATAATGCACAGCAGCCTCATATATCTGAGGATTTCGTCAAGCTTAACAAGATATTTATAGATTGCGGGGTAGTTAAGAAAGTGAAGTTTGGCGCAGCAGACAGCCTTTTATGTGATGCCAGAGGAATATTTAATATTGTAAGACAGGTGCTTGCACCAGATCCGGAGTGTATTGTAACAAAGGATATATTATCGATGCCAGAATATTAAGTTGGATATATCATTTACTTAAATACTTAAAATTATCAAATAACTTGTATGGCAGCTTGCTGTTCACAAAACGCAAGAAGTCATAAATTAGAATTAGTATAACTGGTTAATTTGGTTATAGCGAAAAACTATAACTACATATATTTTATTAGGATTATGCAAAATACTAAGTCTGTTCTATAATAGCCACATAAACATACAAGAAATATAGGAATAAAGAGAGCTTTGTTATATGTAGCTGTATAGTGAAAGGTGGTTATGTTTTATGAAACAGATATTATGCTTTGGAGATTCTAATACATGGGGACTTATCCCCAAAACTAATAAAAGATATGAATGGGGTGTAAGGTGGACAAGCCTTCTTAATGAAAGCTTGAATAAAAGTAATGGTACAGTTAAAGGTGCTGAAGGGATTAACCAGGGACAGAAACAAAAAGAAGAATACCGGGTTATAGAAGAAGGCTTGTGCGGCAGGACAACCATATTTAATGATCCATTAAGAGATGGACGAAACGGCGTTAAAATTCTGCCAACCATATTGGAAACCCACAATCCGGTTGACATAGTGATAATTATGCTTGGAACTAATGACTGCAAGACTGTCTACAATGCATCAGCAGAGTTTATAGGTCAGGGCGTAAAAAGGCTTATCGGACAGGTGAAGAGTCACATACCAGACAGTAAAATACTTGTAATATCGCCTATACATCTTGGCGAGGGAGTTTGGGAGTCAGACTACGACCCTGAATTCTCAAGGGCTTCAGTGAGTCTGTCAAAAGAGCTTTCAGATGTATATAAAAAGATTGCAGCACAGGAAAATGTTGGTTTTATAGCAGCATCAGAAGTTGCATCTCCAAGCACTGCCGATAGAGAGCATCTTAATGAGGAGGGGCATAAGAGGCTTGCAAGAAAGGTAGAGGAGTGGGTTAAAAATGTGGCGTAATTGTGCACCACCACCATTTACTTGGATGCGTGTCTGTATGTAAAGTAAGCAATAATAGCAGTTATTACCTCAGTTATCCAGAAAGCATGCCATACGCCGGCAGCGCCATATATACGGCTTAGTATAAAGCAGCAGGTATGATGATAACCACATATCTGAATACAGATATTATAAGTGAAGGAAAGCCTTTACCAAGTCCTTCAAGAGCACCGGAGGCTGTGACAGATACAGATGATACAATAAAACCGGCGCTTATTATTTTTAAAGCTGATACACCAGCTGTTATAGTGTTTTCATTATTAGTGAATAAGCCTATAAGCGTGCCTGGTATACATAAACATATAATGGTGCCTATGCACATGATTATAATGACTATAGTAGTGGCAGTTGTATATATTTTTCTTACACGCTTATATTCCCTGGCTCCGTAGTTATATCCTATAAGTGGGCGCATTCCTTGCACAACGCCATTAGCGGTAAGATATAAAAACGTCTGCAGCTTGTAATACACACCAAGCACGAACACATATACCTGGGAATATGTTGCGAGTATAACGTTTAATGCGGATATAAGAAGTGAAGGAAGTGCCATATTAAGTGTTGCCGGTATACATATTGAGTACATTTTAAGGCACAGCTTTTTGTCTGGTTTCATGTATTTTATTGAAAAACTAACGGGAAGAGGTCTGACAAAATATATAATAATATATACGATAAGACTTATAGTTTGTCCTATTCCAGTTGCAAGCGCAGCTCCTCTGATTCCCATAGCAGGGAAGATACCTATACCGAATATGAGCATAGGGTCAAGCACGATATTTGATATACATCCTGCAAGCATAGCTGTCATTGAAACGGTCATTCTTCCAACTGCCTGAAAGGTTTTTTCAAATACAAGCTCCCATGCAAGCATAAGGGAAAATGCAAATGCAATAACTGAATACTGGACTCCAAGCTCTATTACAGTTTTGTTATCTGTAAACATATTAAGGAATGGTCTTATAAGAATAATACATCCTGTCATAAGAATAATTGCATGTAGAGTGCTTAATAATAATCCATGGCTTGCAGCTTTATGTGCAGTTTTTTTATCCTGTGCACCCAGATAGAATGCAATAACTGCATTAAGTCCGATACCGAAACCAATCATAACAGAGTTGATAAAGTTCTGCATGGGGAATACAAGTGAGATGGCAGTCATAGCATCTTCGCTTATTTTTGCTACGAAAAAGCTGTCTACAATGTTGTAGAGTGAATTGACAAGCATAGATATGACCATGGGAAGAGCCATAGTTAACAGCAGCTTCAATACGTTGTCCTTTTTCATATAAGTCTGATCCATAATAATCCTCATTTCTTTAATATTTTTATGGTGAAAAATTCTAAAAAATCACATAATCTTATCTTAATTAATGCTTATAAAATAGCATAATAACAGTATTATAAGCACAAAAAAACCACATAGCCCGTAAGCTATGTGGCGAAAAATAGAAACATCTAGAAAAATCCACATGTGTTTTATAAATAAATTGTAGTAAAACCTACATTGTGTAAAAACAATGTATGCGGATTATATCATTGATATAATCACTTGTCAATCAATAATCTGATTAGATATAATCTGACACATACGGTACCGCATGGAAAAGTATGTCATCAAGCTTTTCCACAGCCTCTTTCGTAGTTTCAATCCGTTCCATATTATAAAGCTTTTTGGCACTTTTATAGCCAAGCAGCATAGTTGTAAGTGTTGCTATTGACATTTTCATAGTATAATCGGGAGTGCCACTTGTGATTCTGCATTGACCATCTTTAAACAGAACTATGAATCTTCCATTATTCCAGGAAAGGAGTTCATCTTCGATGTCAAAAGCAAATATGCATGCCGGTTCATCCGGGTCTATGGCATATTTTCCCAAAAACTGTTTTATGTCAATAATTCTTCCCATAGCATAAGGTCTGATAGTTTCCTTTATATCGCTGTCATCAAGCTCAAAGGCTATCGGTTCGCTGTAATAGTTGTTACCACGGACTTCATCAATCATAGAATCGTGTGCATGTATATATTCCCACAATCCAAGCTGGGCTTCACGGTTAAGATATATCATTTCCTTAACGTGCATAATGTCAGAGCTTATCATATAAACCATATATCCATAAGGAATATCATCTCTTGAATAGTATATGGCAACCATAGTGTCGTCCTCATCCCAGCGCCAGTATTCTTCCCACGCAAGATTATTGCGGTACAGGCAGCCGTGGGTTTTTTCGGCGAATTTGGAATGAAGCTTGTGAAACTCCTCATCATCCCACGATACCCTTCGTACATATCCAGGTTCATGTAATTTTTCTGGAATCTGCCGGTCTTTAACAATGTATGTCATTTTGTTTGATATGATTTCCCATCCGAGATTGCGGTAAAGAGGGATGGAGTAAGGGTATAAGAGTGCAAAAGACTTATGTCCCTCACGCATACGTGTAAGGCATTGTATCATAAGCTTCTTCATAATGCCATGGCCGGTGTATTCAGGATATGTGCATACACTTGTTACAAAGCCTACATTGTAGCGTATACCATATATGTTCATATCAAGTGGATATACGGCAAACTGTGCGATGAGTTCATCCTTATCAAAGCATCCAAGAACATCTGCTCGTTGAAGAACCGGGAACTTAGACTGTTTTATCTCGTCATCCTTCCATCCAGTTTCAGCAAGCTCAGCTTCTGTGACCTGGAAAGCATATCTTAAAAGTGCATTATATTGTTCTGCATCATCTGTAGTAAGAGGTCTTATTATATATTCATCATCATTTGGAAAATTCATAGTGATTTTTTCTCCTGTAAATATCAAGTTTAAATCGTTGTTAGCATGTATCATAGCAGGTGACCCTGATATAAGTTTATACTTCTATATAATATGGGCATATATCTTCATAATGTCCATCATCCATAAGAAAGCCTCCAGGGATAGTCCCAAGCTGCTTAAATCCGATTCGTTCATACAGATGTCTTGCATGTGTGTTAGTTGCAACAACTGCATTGAACTGAAGAATTTTAAAGCCATGTGTATGTGCATTGCTTATACAGTCACGTACAAGTTTTTCACCGATATGCAGCCCACGGATACTGGAATCCACAGCATAGCTTGCATTACAGATATGACCACATCTGCCTATATTATTAGGATGAAGAATATACATGCCAAGAGTCTCATTGGTCTTAGTGTTGCAGGCTACCGCACAATATGTTTGTTCAGCGAAGAAAGCAGCCCCTGTTTTACTGTTAAGCTCATCAAGTTGTGGAAATGCGATACCCTCATTCACAACTTCATTCCATATATTAACCATACGGCTCACATCATCGCCCGTATACTCTCTTATAATAATGTCATCTTGAATGTTCATATTAACCATTTAACTCCATTTTTGTGTGTTTTGTGCTGATTCGTATAACAGAATAGTGTTATATATGCATAAAAATATTTTAGATAATCAGAAGTATTTGTCAAGGTGTAATCTTAAGTAAGAAAAATTGAGTATAGAAACAAAAGCATATTACAGAACATAAATAATATTGAGGCAAAAAATGTATAATTAATCCTGAATTATTCACGAAG
>DJDY01000008.1 GCA_002435585.1 Lachnospira sp. UBA5912 | reverse complement strand
TCGATTGTCCAGCTTCCAATATCGACAATCAATGTCTTCTTTGCCATAGCAGGAATCTTGTCCACTACTGCTGCATAGCACTGAGGGAATACTGCCACATCATCAATTTCAATATGATACGGCTCATTCTCATATTTGAAGCTCACTCGCTTATTCTTTGTCAGGTACTTGATAAAATCATTCTTCTCTGCACCAAACCTTGTAAGTGGAAGTCCTACAGCAAGGAATACCTTTGCCTCTGCAAGACCTCTTCTTTTAAGTTCCTTAGCAACTGCTGCAAGAGTGAGAAGATAAAAGCTGTCATCTTCGACCTTTGTATCCTTTACTTCCTGCCTCACAGTTCCAACCTTATAGAACTTTCCTTCATACTCAAGTACATCTCCAAACAATGCCGGAGTAGTTGTAATCTCCTTTACTCCTGTGACAAATACCTGAGTTACTGTTTTCATCATCGACCAGCCGTGGTCAATTCCAATTATAATATCATTCCTAATCACTATTCATTCCTCCTTTATCTCCTGTTTGCTTGATTCTGATATTTCATTATCATTAAATTGTTTGATAGCTTTGTCAGATTCCGCTGACACTTTTGCACATGCAAAACAAAAAACTAAGTTTAAAATTATAACAACAATAATAATTGCTTTCATACAAATACTCCTTTCTTATATGTAAGAAGTACCTATGAATTAGAACTCTTATCTTAATATATATCTGGGAAATATATACAAAGATGTATGTATGCGTGATTCCTATGAATCCCCATTACGCCCGCATACTTGGAACTACCGTCTAGTCGCATATGCGTTCACGATACACTAATTATTAATCAGCATAATCTCCTCTTTTGCCTTCTGAGGATAAGGACTTTGACACCCTTTGTGGTTTATTATCCATCCGCCATATATCTTTCCCTGCTCGCTATGCACCTTCATCTCTCGATCCATCAATTCTCATCGCGTAAGCTATGACTGATATTTGTCAGGAACTACACCGGATTTTTACCAGAAGAAATTACTTTCTTTTACAGTAGTTGAATATTCAGTTGTATGCGATATTCTTACGAACATCGTAAACATATCTTAATACACTAGATGCATATTGTCGGTAACATCATATGCACTAAATTAATAAATTTAGTAACCTATTATGATTTTTATGCGCGCATATAAGTTCTCTTTTGTGAACTTATATTTTAATTATAGCTTCTAAAAATTTATTGTCAAGAAAAAGTTCCTTTTTGTGTTCTTTTGTGCTATCATATAATATGTATTTAATGTTTTTATTTGTGGAGGTTATTCAATGGAAGATATAGAAAGATCAAATCTAGCTAGAACAATAAAAAGATATAGAAAAGCTCGAAAACTTACTATGGAGCAATTAAGTGAAAAAAGTGGAATAAATTTATCAACATTAAAGAAATATGAAACTGATAATAGAAATCCTAAACTAGAACAGCTTTCTAAAATTGCAGAAGCATTAGAAGTAAGTGTATTTGAATTTTTAGACATAGAGGTAAAATCTGTAAACGATATTATATCTCTTGTTAATAAAATGAATATAGCTACTGATATTGATTGGGATATTGATAATGATAAAGTATGTATTTCTTTTAAGAATAAAGAAATCAATAATTGTTTAAAAGAATACGCTGTAGATTACAAAAAAGATAATATATTAATTGAAAAATCAGAAACTAATCATGAATCTACACTTACAAGACTTATGCTTATAAATGACAAGCTTAGATAAAAATAAATCATTACACAGTCGTCAAATTCTTGTGCAAGCACTGATCTTAACTTGTTGCTCACATAAACTCAAAAATGCAGTACAATCATCTCAGATTGTACTGCATTTTTTGAATACAGGTGGCTTTTTCATTTTTTGTTATAACTTAATGTAACTTATCACCAGTAAACAAGCAACTTAAAGCCACTTTTATCTAGTTCAGTTTTTTAAGCAGTTTGGTTCAGTTTTGGTTCAGATTAAAAACCAAACTGTAATAGTTTACACCAATTTACATTAAGTATTAGTATATACATTTTTTGCCAAACCGCTTAAATACTGCATTCTAATTTCAAGCAATTATACTATTCGTATGATTACATTCTGTCGTGGAATGTTCTGCTGATTACATCCATCTGCTGTTCCTTTGTAAGGTCGATGAACTTAACAGCGTAACCAGATACACGGATTGTGAAGTTAGCATATTCTGGCTTTTCTGGGTGTTCCATAGCATCAAGTAACTTATCCTTACCGAATACGTTAACATTGAGGTGATGAGCACCCTGATCGAAGTATCCATCCATAACGTTAACAAGGTTAGCAACTCTTTCTTCTTCGTTATGTCCTAAAGCATCTGGGTTCATTGTCTGTGTATTAGAAATACCATCTAATGCCCACTCGTATGGAAGCTTTGTAAGTGAGTTAAGTGAAGCAAGAAGACCATTCTGCTCAGCACCATAACTTGGGTTAGCTCCAGGTGAAAGTGGAGTACCAGCCTTACGTCCATCAGGCATAGCACCTGTGTACTTACCATATACTACGTTAGAAGTAATAGTAAGGATAGATGTTGTAGCTTCTGAATTTCTGTAAGTATGTCTCTTCTTAATCTTCTCAAGGAATGTCTTAAGTAACCATACAGCGATATCATCAGCTCTGTCATCATC
>DJDY01000025.1 GCA_002435585.1 Lachnospira sp. UBA5912 | reverse complement strand
TAGTAATTAAGTCCCATATCTATCCACTTTGGCATCTCTTCTTTTGGCATTCCACCCATATCATGCTCATCGTGGAATACAGTGTTACGGTCTTTTAATGTTTCCTTGCCATATACATACATACCAAACATAGAGGCTTTCTCGAATACATGACATGTTACGAAGTTAAATCCATAAGGAATAACATCATCAAGATTAATATCAGCCTTTCCATTCTTACTCATAACGTCAGGCCACATCTTCCAGCCCTTGACTTCCTTACTTACCTTTTCGGCTTCCTCGATAGTCTTAAGCCCAATAATAAGTGTCATAACATCAACACCCATATCCTTTGCCATAGCCTCAGCTGCCTTACATCTTTCAATAGCCTCATCTATGCCATATTCAAGCTTACACTCTGTACGTGCTATTACTAAGAAATCTGTTCCCTTTGCGGCTTCAAGACTGGCAGCAACTTTTGCGAGCCATTTTTCTCTTGGCACAACCTCATGCTTGATATCTCCATCCTTGTAACCATTCATCATTGCAAATCCCCATCTGTTCCATCCTCTGATACCTGTTGTATCATCGATTGTACAGCCCTTTGCTCCTGCATTTATAAGTCTCTTTATAAGTCTGTATGTAGTAAGGGGCGTATCACCGAATCCATCATCTGCATCTACTATAAGTGGAAGTGAAGAATAATTACATATTCTTTCTGTTGATTGTACAAGATCATCAGCTGTTATAAGTCCAATATCAGGAAGTCCTGCCACACTTTCTGCAAGCTGTCCTCCACTTAACATAAGTGCTTTAAACCCTGTTAATTCTGCTGCTCTTGCTGTTCTGCAATCCCATACGCAAGGTGCAAATATCTGCTCTTTCTTTACTAATTCCTTAAATGATGGTGTTTCTTTCTTAATATACTCTGCTTTCATAATTCTTTATTCCTTTCTCATAATAATATTTATTTACCAGCAAGCAATAATCAAATGTCATAATGTCTACAACAAATGTAAACTAAATACAAACATTCTCATAACTTCTTAAAACTGTTTATAAGCTTATTCTGTATGACTCAAAATAATATTCTCACAGCAACTAATCATTAAAGTTATCCAACAACTCTTTAAGCTCCTATAGGATACATAATGTTACCAAGCACTAAACCAAGTGCAAGTGCGAGTAATGTAATAACAACTGTTACTACGAAAAGATACTTATAACCTTCCTTGTATGAAACTCCTGAAATAGCAAGTACTGCAACAATACCGCCACTATGTGGAAGACTATCAAGACCAACTGATGCAATAACACCTATTCTGTGCATGATAGCCGGATTAACACCCATAGCCATGAATGGTTCTGCAAGTACTGAAAGTGTTGTTGAAAGACCACCCATACCAGAAGCATTAAGACCGCATAATAATGTAGTAGCAATACCAAAAATGATAAGTGGATTACCACCCGATGTACTAAAGTTAAGGATTCCATTAACAATCTGGTTAAATCCTGGTGCTGCCTTAACTACAGAACCAATCGCTACTATAGCTGATGCATTAATTGTGGTAACTGCCGCACTGCTGACTGCATCTGTAAGTAACTTCTGTACGCCAGTAATATTTTTGAAGAATAATATACAGCATAAAATAATACCTGATAAAAGTGCAACAGATATATCCTGCTTTAAAACATTAAGCACAATAGCCACACATACAATAGGAAGAATAGAAAGTACTACATTAGGCAGCTTTCCATTAGCTTCCATTTCATCTGTCTTAGCAAGTACTTTGGAAGTCTCTTCATCAACAACAAAGCCTTCACCATTCTTCTTAGATCTGTTTGACTCCCACATAAGGTATACCAGAATAAGTACAAGTGTAAATACACCACATACAATACCAACGACTGGAGCTGCCATAGCATTAGTTGGAAGAAATGATGATGGAATAATATTCTGTACCTGTGGATTACCTGGAAGCATTGTTACCCATGTGAATATACCAGCACCGATTGTAGCAGGTATAAGTTTTCTTGGCATATCAGCTTCCCTGAATACTGCAAGTGTAATTGGATAAAGTGCAAAACATGAAACCATGGCAGATACACCACCATATGTTAAAAGTCCACCAGCAATTACGATAGCTGGTATGGCAAACTTAACACCAAGCTTTCCAATAATAAATGAAGCTATCGATCTTGCCGCTCCTGTGATATCCATAACCTTTGAAAGAATGGCACCTAACAACAGCATGAGCCATGAAGATTTAACAAAGTTAGCAAATCCAGTCATGTAATCGCCTGTCATAGTTGATACAACTGGAAGTCTGCTGAAAAGTGCTATAAATATAACACTGATTGCCGCTGCATATACAACCGGCACTTTCTTTAGTGTAAGGACTAATAACAACGCAAGTCCTACGAGAATAATTATCATATCCATATGATTGTCCTCCTGCAATTCCCTTTTATCTTATACCGTGTTAATTATTTTACACGCTATCATATTGGTTTGCACTGAATATTCATATACCAAATATCCATATACAAATCTTTCACTGATTAAGAAATGCTAAAGCCATGCTTTTATAATATGCGCGCCTATTATTACTTGCAACTTCTTTTGCATACCTCTTGTGTAACTGTAGTATACAACAGTTATTTATGTTTGCGCAATGCTTAATATTTTATAATTTTTTCATTATATTTTTGTGCATTTTTAACAACTTGATGTTTTAATTACATAAATAATCTTATGTAAATACTCTTTTTATAATTTAATTTAAATCCATACTCCCATTTAATCATTAATTTTATAACTTTATTTTTTAATAATTTAATAATTTATTTATTGCAGGCTAATTTTTATTAGTGTAATATAATAGATGTATACAACAGTTATTAAACATAATACATGTCAATACATTTTAATATATTTTGACACATTATAATTCTTTAATGTGCATTTATATTAAGCATAAAGCATGAAAAAATGAGTAGAATGGAGAATTATTATGACTAATACAGAAAATATGTCCAAAAAAGGGTTAAAAGAACAGACATACCTTACACTAAAGGAAAGAATGGTTGATTGTATATATCCACCTGGATCACTTATTAACGAAGCCCAGCTTGCTGCTGATCTTAATCTTAGCCGTACACCAATAAGAGAAGCCATAAGTAAGCTTGAGATGGAAGGCTTTGTACAGATTCTGCCTAAGAAAGGAATATATGTTACCAATCTGACTTTTAATGATGTAATTCAGGTATTCCAGACCCGTCTTGAAATTGAGCCAATAGCTCTCAAGCTTGCCGCCCCTCATCTTCCCAAAGAAGGTCTGACACTATTCTGCAAGAAGTTTGAAGAGCCCGTTACAGATATACACAACAGTTTCAGGCTTGACACTGCCATGCACCTTTTTATCATTGAACACTGTGGAAACAAATATATCATTGACATGATGCAGCGTGTTTTTGAGGAGAATACAAGAATAATAATATCAAGTAAACAGAATCAGGCTCATATACATGATGCCAAGCATGAACATATGGAAATTCTTAATCTTCTTATTAATGATAAATATGCAAAAGCCGAATCGGCCATGAGAACACATATAGAAGAATGCCGTAGGGCAGCCCTTGATTACTTCTTAAACAACCAGGTATATACTTCTTCAACGAACAGCGCATCTTATATAAAAGAGCTTGAAAAATATTCTTAATAAACAGCTTATACATAAAACACCCCCAGCCACATATGCACTAAGCACCTGTGACTGGGGGTCGATATTTACCTTACTTAACTGTATTATATAGGATAAACTCTATTAATCCTATACTCTGTTAACCCTATGGGCTTTGACAAGTTATTTTCTCATCTTTATTTTAACAACCTGTTTTTATTTCTTTATTTTTTCTTGTAATTAGCAATTCCAAATATCGCACATAACAATACACATGCGAATATCATCCATCCAACAAGATATGCTGTTCCAAGCTTTGCAAATGTATCATAATATCCCTTTAGATATACAACTACAATAATCGCCGGAAGTATATAACTCATATAAAACCTTAAGCCATCTGGGAACTTTATACCTTTACCAGTATTTGCTTCCTTCCTGAAGCCTTCCCATCCCCAGCCATTCTTCTTAGTACAGAACAATACAAATATCATACTTCCAAGAGGAAGAAGGTTATATGATACAAGAAAATCCTCAAGATCCATAATATTAGTTCCAGGTCCAAGTGGTTCAAAACCTGAAAGTAAATTAAAGCCCAATACAGCTGGAAGTGAAAGCAATGACATAAACACAATATTCCACAGCACAACATTCTTTCTTGAATAACCCTTAAGGTCTATGTAAAACGAAATAATATTCTCAAATACAGCTATAACTGTAGAAAGTGCCGCAAACGACATAAATATGAAGAATGCCGTTCCCCATATCCTTCCTCCAGCCATATAATTAAATACATTAGGCAGAGTCTTAAAAAGTAATGATGGACCTGCATCTGGCTGTACTCCGAATGAAAAGCAGGCTGGTATAATAATAAAACCTGCCATAAGTGCAACAAATGTATCAAGCACAACTATATTGACAGCCTCACCACCTATAGTTCTGTCCTTTTTCATATAACTTCCAAATATCTCCATGGCACCGATACCTACACTGAGTGTAAAAAATGCGTGTGTCATGGCATCGAATATAACCGGTCCTAATCCTCTTGCCTTAATCGTATCAAGGTTAGGAACAAGATAGAACTTAACGCCCTCTGATGCTCCCGGTAATATAAGTGAATGTATAGCAAGGACAATGATAAGCACTATAAGACATGACATCATTACCTTTGTTATCTTCTCGATACCTTTTTCAAGTCCCAGTGCACATACACCAAAGGATAATAATATCGCTACCATCATCCATCTTACCATAATCCTTGGATTACCCAACATACTGCCAAACTCGGCTGTTATCTGCTCAGATGTCACACCCGTAAGTGTTCCGCTTGCTTCCTTCCATGCATAATAAAGCATCCATCCTGCTACCATAGTATAGAAAGCCATAAGAATATAACTTCCAACTACTGATACCCACTTAAAATAATGCCATTTACTGCCCTTTTTCTCTAGTACCTCATATGCTCTGGCTGCACCCTTTCCACTTCCTCGTCCAATAGTAAACTCAGCACACACAATAGGAAAACCAAGTATAGCAAGGAAAACAAGGTATATCAGTACAAATGCTGCTCCTCCATTAATTCCACATATGTATGGGAACTTCCACACATTACCAAGTCCTACTGCGCACCCGGCTGACACAAGGATAAATCCAAGCCGCGAGCCAAACGTTTCTCTTTCTTTCAAAACTAAACCTCCAATATTTTATTGTTATCTTGCCATAGCTGCCTTAACAAGATGCTTTGCAAGCACTGATGTAGTAACCGAACCAACTCCACCTGGAACCGGCGTTGCTACTGATGCAATATCACTTATAGCATCAAAATCAACGTCACCACATAGATTTCCCTCATCATCTACATTAATACCTACATCGATAACTATTGCACCATCAGCTACGTACTCTTTCTTGATCATACGTGCTACACCGGCCGCGGCAACAAGTATCTCAGCATTCTTACATGTGCCTTCCATGTCAACCGTCTTAGTATGACACACTGTAACAGTTGCATTACGCTTCATAAGCAGCATCGAAACAGGTTTTCCTATAACAAGGCTCCTTCCTACAACCGTTACTCTTTTTCCCTTTATATCAATGCCCGCATAATCAAGCATCTCAATAACTGCCTCTGCCGTACATGGTGCATATCCGCTATCATCACCTGCATATACCTTTGCAAGATTCACAGGTGATATACCATCAAGGTCCTTTCTTGGGTCTATCTTTCTTTCAACCAGCTTCTCATCAAGCTGTTTTGGAAGTGGTCTTAACATAAGGATGCCATCTATATCAGGATTCTCGTTAATCTTATCGAATTCAGCCTGAAATGTATCATTATCAATATCCGCATCAAATGTATATGTCGTACATCTGACACCAACCTTATCCATCTTCTTTACTGCTCCTCTTTCATATGAACAGTCATCTGGTCTTTCTCCCACCCTGATAATAGCAAGATGAGGAAGTGGACCTTCTATTTTCCTAATCTGCTCCACAAGCTTTTCGTTAATAGCATTAGCTACCGGAAGTCCTTTTAATATCTCCATTTTATGTATCTCCATTCTATCTTACGCAATCCATAACCCTGTCGTACACTTCATCAGCTATCTGATTACCTCTTACGATAAGTTCATCTGCCCTGGTATTCAGATCATCTGCTGCATCAGTATCTTTCATAAGTCTTGTGTTTATATATACATTAAGTGAAGCTCCGTTGAGTGCCGCCTTGCACATCTGCACACCTACTCCTGCATCACTTATGGCTATTCTGCTGCCTATAACAGATATCCTGTCTATAAGTCCAATCGCTTCAACTATAACCTCCATCATGGAAAGTGGAGCTTCACTTGCTGCAATAAGTGCTTTTTCCATAACCTCTTCACGATGTTTTAACTGTTCATCTGTGTCTTTAGGCAGACCATACGCCTCAGATAAAGGCTTGAAAGCCTTAGCATCCTTATCCATACATTCCGCAAGCTCTTTAGTAAGTTCGTTAGCACGGACTATAAGCTTTTCTATCTCTTCCTGATGTTCGGCATACTTTTTCTTTCCTGTTGTAAGTGCAAGAACCATGTTTCCAAGTGCCATACCTACTGCCGCAACATATCCACATGCACCACCACCACCAGGAACGGGTTCCTTTGATGAAAGTACATCAAGGAATTCATTCATATTCATATCTGTCATCATATTAATTCTCCATTATGTATTTATTCACTCTGTTACTATACTATTCACTTAATAGCCTGGAATATTAGATATAACTATAGCTCAATCTCTCCTGTGAATACCGTAGCAGCAGGACCTTCCATATATACATCCCCGCTCTCTTCATCCCATGTTATCTTAAGATTGCCTCCTAACAGGTGAACTGTTACATCCTTACTATCACACATGCCATTAAGCACTGTTGCAACAACTGTTGCACATGTTCCTGTTCCACAGGCAAATGTTTCACCAGAACCTCTCTCCCATACTCTCATGTTAAGAGTCTTTCTGTCTAATACCTGTACGAACTCTGTGTTGATTCTTTCTGGAAATGCTTTATGATTCTCAAAGTATGGTCCAACCTTTTCTATATCAAACTTTAATATATCTATGTCATTATCAAGATACACAATATCATGTGGATTACCCATAGACACACCTGTTATATCATACTGCTTTCCGTTAACCACTATTGGTTCATTAACAACTGCCTTATCCACCTCATCAAGTGCCTTAACAGCAAGTGGACACAGCTTATCATCACTCTTATATGTATCCTTATAAACTGCCTTATATTCTGCTAATTCATTAACATTTATCGGCACCTTAGAAGCCTCAAGCTCTGGTCTTCCCATATTAACCACCACTGAAGCCACCTTTCCATCAGCACCAACATTAAGTTTAAGTATCTTAATACCAGCAAGTGTTTCTACATTAACCGTTGTCTTATCTGTAAGGCCATTATCATATACATACTTTCCTACACATCGGATTCCATTTCCACACATCTGTCCCTGTGAACCATCTGCGTTATACATCTCCATAAAAAAGTCTGCCTTTTGGGATGGCTTTATAAGTATAAGTCCATCCGAACCTATTCCAAAATGTCTGTCACTTGCCCTTACAGCCACCTCTGATGGATCAGGCAATGGTGTCTTTGTACAATCTACATATACATAATCATTACCTGCACCCTGCATCTTTGTAAATTTCATATCAATCTCCATTTCTGCATGTGAAAATATTATTGCTCATAGTTTTTCACACATTTATACGTTTTATTATCTTTTATATAATTTAGGTTTATTTATTCTGATTAGTTAATGTCAATCCTGGTATTAGCAGAATATAAAGCTTTACATATTCTATGGTTTCAGATTACCTAATAATTATCATAAAAGAATAAATGCCAGAGTCATATACCGGCTTATAACTAATTGACAATCAACCAACAAACAGATATAAAAACGGATTATATCCTCTATCAGTTTCATCTGTCACTGCCTTTAATCTGACCCTGACATTATTATATTTAATATATACAAAAAACTCAATCAAAATATTACTATTATAACTTATATTAACTGCAGCATGTACGTAATCATGCATCTGCATATATGCTTAACACCATCGTTGCAGACTCAACCATGGTATTACCACTATCCATACTGCATTTCTGGATATAACGGAATGCATCCTGTTCCGTCATGTTATTTCTTTCCATAAGCAGATGTTTGGCGTTATCTATTATTTTCTGTTCTTCGGGACTTCTCTGCCTTGGTGTTGTACGAGCCTTTCTTCTCCTTCTTATCTGCGACTGCAGCATAATCTCTATAGTAGATATCAAATCATTTACCTTAATAGGCATGGCTACACATACAACATTACTATCCTGACAGTCCTCCCATAGATTCTGTGATGCAACAAGCAGCAGTTCAAAGCTTTTCGGCTTATATTCGCACAATTCCGAATAAAGCATATTATCTGAAAGCTTATAACCACTTATAATTATGCCATCAGACAACGAATCTGCCTGATTGATAACCTGCGCCCCACTTGTACAAGGAACTGCCACATCATATCCCTTTCGAACAAGGAGACTTCTTACCGCCCGTGCCTCCTCTATCTTCGGAAATGCAACAATCAATGTAGACATATCTTAACCTCGTATATTAAAACTTATAAAGATACTCATCAAGTTCCCACTGTGTAACCTGTGTCTTGTAATCATTCCATTCTCTTAGCTTGGCTTCTGTATACTTGGTTGTTATATGCTCTCCAAGAACACCGCATATAAACTTATCCTCATTAAGATACTTTATAGCTTCATAAAGACTTTCAGGTAATATCTCTATTCCAGCCTGTCTTCTTTCTTCTTCCGTCATCTCAAATATATTGCGGTCAACACTTGCTGGAACCTCTAACTTATTCTTAATACCATCAAGACCTGCCGCAAGGCACGTTGCAAGCACAAGATATGGATTAGCTGAAGGGTCAGGATTCCTAAGCTCGACTCTTGTTCCGTTTCCCCTTGAAGCTGGTATTCTTATAAGAGGACTTCTGTTAGTTGCTGACCATGCTATGTATACAGGTGCTTCATATCCTGGAACAAGCCTTTTATATGAGTTGATAAGTGGATTAGTAATAGCTGCCATGCCCTTCGCATGTTTCATGATTCCTGCTATAAAGTGATATGCATCCTCTGATAATCCAAGCTTATCATCATCATTGGCAAATACATTTTCCCCTGTCTCAGTAGCAAGTGACATATTAACATGCATTCCAGAACCATTGATGCCATACTTTGGCTTAGGCATAAATGTTGCATAAAGCCCATGTCTTTTAGCTATAGTCTTAACTGTAAGCTTGAATGTCATAATATTATCTGCTGTCTTTAATGCCTCATCATACTTGAAATCTATCTCATGTTGTGCTGGTGCAACCTCATGGTGTGAAGCCTCTATCTCAAAGCCCATATCCTCAAGTGTAAGCACCATATCACGCCTTACATTCTCTCCAAGGTCTGTAGGTCCTAAATCAAAATATCCTGCCTTCTCATGTGAAAGTGTTGTTGGAAGTCCGTTATCATCAGTATGGAAAAGGAAAAACTCACATTCTGGTCCTACCTCGAATACATATCCCATATCCTTAGCTTCCTTGATTACTTTCTTAAGTATCCATCTTGGATCACCCTCGAATGGCTTACCATCTGGTGTATATACATCGCATATAAGCCTTGCAACCTTTCCCTGCTGTGGTCTCCAAGGGAATATTTCAAATGTATCATAATCAGGATACAGATACATATCTGACTCTTCTATTCTTACGAATCCTTCTACTGAAGACCCGTCAAACATACATTTGTTATCAAGTGCCTTGCCAAGCTGGCTTGAAGTAATAGCCACATTCTTTAACACTCCAAACATATCTGTAAACTGAAGTCTGATAAACTCAACATCCTCTTCCTCTACCATTCTGAATATATCCTGCTTTGTATATTTCATATAGTAACCATCCTTTCCTGCTGCACGCACATATTATAATATTACACTATATGCGTGTTATTCCTTTTATTATTTACTGTTGTAAATCTTTTAAGACGTTCATACACATTAAACAATCATATTAGGATTAATATACTACAGAATATATTTACTTGTATACACACTTTGTTAAAAAACTAATATTATTAAGTAAATATCTCAAATTCATAAACCTTATCATGCAAGCACGAACATTGTCTGACATTCTGGTCATTACATAATGTTCATACAACTGATAATTTATGCATATATTGATACCAATTATATCCGTGTTGTTTTATATACTGGAGAATCTATATGCATAAAATTCATAATAACAGCAATCCCAATACTATAAGTGACTTTAAAAATATTAATCACTTTAAACTATCCGTACTCCTGTCATCCATACTTCTTCTGCTTGCCTTTGCCTTTTTTATCTATGCAAGCTTTAATCCCAAAAATACTACTGTCAGCTCTGGTAAAGCCACAGGTGCAGTAAATTCTGATAATTCTCTTAATTCTAATAATAATATCAATAACACAGATAATAGTTACCAGGATAACAGAGAATCTGATAGCACAGCATCTAACGACAGTACTTCTTCTGATTCTGACGGAATTAACGGCGGCTCTATTAATGGAGACTGTGTCGCAGGAAAGAAAGCACTTCCTATATACTGTATACAGACTGATGAGAAAAAAATATCCATTTCGTTTGATGCCGCCTGGGGTGCTGACGACACGATTAAGCTTCTTGATATTCTTGATAAGCACAATGTCAAAACAACCTTTTTCATGACAGGAGGATGGGTATCTACATATCCTGATATGGTTAAGGAAATATATAACAGAGGCCACGACCTTGGCAATCACAGTGAAAACCATAAAGAGATGAGTAAGCTTGGTGCCTCTGAACAGAAAAAAGAAATAACCTTAGTTGATGATAAAATCAAAGAGCTTACAGGATATGACTGTTTTCTATTCAGACCACCTTATGGTGACTATAATTCCCTGCTTATCAATACCGTATATGGGTGTAATCATTACCCTGTGCAATGGGATGTTGATTCCCTTGACTGGAAGGACTATGGTGTTGACAGCATAATAAAAACCGTCACCAGACATAAAGCCCTTGGTAACGGTTCTATCATTCTTATGCATAATGGTGCTAAATTCACTGCAGAAGCCCTTGATACAGTTC
>DJDY01000158.1 GCA_002435585.1 Lachnospira sp. UBA5912 | reverse complement strand
CTTGCTAAGGTTATGAACCTTTTTGAATCAGTATTCGTTACACAGAGTGCTGGTACATATGATGTTTCTCAGGTATTACAGACATATATTTACAATAAGACATTCTCGGCTTCATTCTCTGATTATGGTTATACAACAGCCGTAGGTTTATTTAAGTCATTTGTAGGTATGATCCTTGTACTTGGTTGTAACTACGCAAGTAAAAAAGTCCGTGGACGTGGAATTGTATAGGAGGTTAGACGATGAGTGAAGAACAGTTAGTTTATAAAAAGAAAAAGAAAAAATTCAAGATCTTCCCAATAGTCAATGCAATCTTCTTTATATTGGTTTCATTGTTAATTCTTTTCCCTATGTGGAAGGTTATTGTAGATTCATTTGATGCTCATTCAGCAACAAGTTTCAGATGGTGGCCAAGTACATTCTCTGTAGGTGGTTATGGTGCTATTTTCTCAAGATCATCATTATATAGCCCATTCCTTATCTCAGTTGTAACAACATTGATTGGTACATTCATGGGATTGTTACTTGCTACACTTGGTGGTTACGTTCTTATTCAGTGGGATATGCCAGGAAGAAACTTCTTCGCATATATGTTATTATTCACAATGATTTTCGATGGTGGTATGGTTCCTAAGTACTTAGTTATGCAGAACTTACACTTACTTGATACATTGTGGGCGGTAATCTTACCTATGTCTATCAACGTATATAACTTAGTACTTATGAGAAACTTCTTTGAAGGTATTCCAGAATCACTTTTCGAAGCTGCACAGATAGATGGATGCTCACCTATGGGTATATTCTTTAAGATTGTGTTACCACTTTCTAAGGCTGCCCTTGCTTCAATCGGTCTTATGTTTGCCGTAACATTCTGGAATGATTATACAAACTTCAAGATTTATATCAGAACAGATAAGTTATACAACTTCCAGATTAAACTTCGTAACATGGTAATGGATAGTAATATTCCTAACGACGATTCAGTAGATCCTAACACTATTGCTAACGCATCTACAATCGTAGCTATATTACCTTTCATGATTATCTACCCATTCTGCCAGAAGTACTTCGTACAGGGTGTTAACGTAGGTGCCGTTAAGGAGTAATATACATTATTATATACAATGATGTATGGAAGTTATTATATTGAATATAACTTTTGCATAATAAAAAGGCGGAGATGGTAATACCATTTCCGTCTTTTTTGTTATACAGGAGCTTTTATATGTAGAAATAGCATAGTCAGTATGGTAAAATTAGATAATCAGCAGAATAGTACATAAGTACATAATAGTATATTATTGGCTGATAAGAATAACGGGATTACCATGAATAGGTAATGTAAAGATAAGGTGGTGTATGATGAGAAAGCTGGTAGATGCGATTTATCTTGAGAATATAGGAGAGGTCAAGACAATACTTGAAAATGAACCTAATCTGATAGATGAAAAAGATGAACATGGTGTTTTAATGGCACTTCTTGCAGCCAAAATTGGTAATATAGAACTTGTTAAGTATATTGTTGAGTATTCAAGAGCCAGTATGAATATTCATGATAGCAATAATAAGAATATGCTTCATTATGCTGCCATGTCAGGGGATGTAGAAACATGTAAGTATCTTGTTGAAAGAGTAGGAATATCACCACTTTCAGGTGATGTCAATCTTCTTACACCGTTTGAAATAGCTAATAAAAACCATTTCTTAGAGCTCGAAGAGTATTTTGAGAAAGTTGTAGGTCATAAGCTTGCTGATATGTATCATAATCCAATAAGAACAGGAATGTATCCTGACCCATCTATAGTAAGAGTTGGAAATGATTATTATATGGTTAATTCGTCGTTTATATTTTATCCTTGTATCCCAGTATCACATTCTAAGGATCTTGTTCATTGGAAGATTATAGGATATGCCATAACAGAACCTGAATGGGCGAATGTTAATGAACTTGAGGGAGGAAGAGGCTATTGGGCTCCTGACATCTCTTACTATCAAGGAAAGTTTTATATCACGGCTACATATAGACTTAATGATACGGGTAATGTGTATAGAAAGCAGATAGTTGTAAGTTCCAAACATCCAGAAGGACCATATAGCAAACCAGCTATTATAGATGAAGATGGTATTGATCCATCAATATTTAACGACGATGATGGAAAAAGGTACATGCTTCTTAACAGGGGAGCCAGAATATTTGAGTTAAATGAAGATGCAACAAAACAGATATCTAAGGCTGAACTTTTATATTATGGTGATAATAAAAGAGCGCCTGAGGGACCACATCTGTTAAAGAAAGATGGATATTATTACCTGTTTGAGGCTGAGGGCGGTACAGGACCAGGTCACAGAATAACTGTTTCAAGAAGCCGCGAACTAAAGGGAATATATGAACCATGTCCTTATAATCCGATTATGAGACAGAATAATCCAGATGAGATTATACAAAGGTGCGGACATGGCAAGCCGGTACAGACACAGAATGGACAGTGGTATATGGTATATCTGTGTGGCAGAAAGATAGGTGATGGTTATAGTATTCTAGGTAGAGAGACTGCACTTGATCCTATAACATGGACGGCTGACGGATGGCCTATAGTAAATAACCTTAATGGACCTAGTGCATTGCAGGTTAAACCAGATCTGCCTGAAACAATATGGGAGTCAGAAGCTGATGATGATTTTAATGAATCATATATAAGTAACGAATGGTGGTTCTCAAGAGTTCCAGAGATGGATGGACTTAAGCTGACAGATTCACATGCATATGTTAAAGGAAGTCTGTATGATCTTGATTCCATGAAATCAAGAAATATACTTCTAAGAAGACAGAAGCATTTTAAGTTTGATGCTGTATGCAAGATGAAGATGCCGGAATTATATCCTGGTCAGAACTGTGGTATGACATGTTATTACGATGAAAATACATACATAAAATTCGGAATATTTGCAACTCTTGATGAAGAACCAAAGCTGATGCTAAATGTAGTTGAAAAGATAGGTGAGAAGGTTATAACACATGAAGGGGTAATGGTAGATAACAGGAATCCATATATATATCTTAAGTGTGAAACTAACTATCTAAGAAGAACATTTTCATATAGTTATGATGAAAAGCAGTATAATAAAGTCATCTCGCTTGATAATGTCTATTATCTGTGTGATGAAGGTTATAACAAAGGAAAACGCTTTACAGGTGCTATGATTGGTATGTATGCATTCGCAGGAACATATGGAAGCCAGTATACAGATTCAGAAGGAAGACATGGGACTGATGAATATTATGCGGCATTTGATTATTTTAAATATATTGAAAAATAAATCTGAATAATTTTTGATATTTTTGGATGACAAAATTGAAATTTCAAAATGATTTTATAAGTAAAAATTGAACTTCTATTGATTTTTATTGAGATTTAAATATGTATTTGAATATGGGTTTGTGTCTGTGCGCACTTGACACAATTATATAAT
Organism: Lachnospira sp. UBA5912; assembly: GCA_002435585.1. Lineage (GTDB taxonomy): Bacteria > Bacillota > Clostridia > Lachnospirales > Lachnospiraceae > Lachnospira. The sequence continues at coordinate 4,542 of DJDY01000158.1, read as the reverse complement.
GAAAAATGTGCGCAGAAATGAGGAATAATATGATAATTAACAGAGATGCAGAATTAGAAAAAAATATGTTTTTGAAATTATCGGACATAGATAATCTTATAAAAGAAAAAGATATGTATGCCATTGGATTAAGACTCAATGCACTTTCTTCTCTTTGCAGGGCTTTAAGAAGTAAAGAAGCTGTAAAGGCACTTACGGATGCGTTGGACAAGGTACTTAATGAAGGTCTTTTGGAAAATGAGTGCAAGGATGAACTTAAAAGATTTATGCCAGGTGTTTCATTGTATACAGCATTTGATTTCACAGAGGATGAAAAATATAAGAATGCTGCTATAGAACTTGCCAGAGGATTTAAAGATTTTGCAAGAAATGATAAAGGATATTTTAAGGATGCAGATGATAAGAAATGTCTTTGTAAGGCATATCTGTATGAGCCTTTTTATATGGCATACGAAACAAAGGATGGTGGAAAAGAACAGTATAATGATGTTATAGCACAGTATAATTCCATGAATGATGAGCTTTTTGCTACTGTTAAGTATTCTAAGGACGTTAAGGAATCATTAAAAAGATTATCAATATACGCTGCCTCACTTATAGACACAATGGAAGTTATGGATCAGATGATATATGAGATATACAGAAAAATGCAGGATTATTATAAGGCATCAGTAAAAGCAGTGCTTGAGTCAGGTTATAGTGAAGACGGTCTTGAAGATATGGATACAGCATCAGAGTTTATGTTTTCTTATGCGGTACTTAAGGGCTGCAGAATGAAAGCTCTTCACACTGAAAAATACGAAGGTACAGTATTAGGTGTATGTGACAAAGTTATGTCAGGTGAAATATTTACAGGTGAAGATACAGAAGCTGATGATAATACTGTCAGCATGGCGGCGCTTGTATACAGTGAAACAATTAGAAACAGAGAATATCAGGACTATGGCCGTGGCAAGGGAGGAGCATTATGGAGTTAGTATTAGTAACAAATACAGCAAGAAGTGCTGTTGTGGAGTTAACAGAAGCAGGAAAATATTATTCAGAAAAAGAATATGATATCTATGTTAATGGAGAGCATTTCGCACATACAGATAAGCAGATAACATCATTATATGGATTTAAGCCAGATACAGATTATGAAGTGACAGCTGTATATGATGGAAAAGAATATGGACCAGTAGTATTTCATACAGATTATGAATTCGTTACTCTGAATGTAAGGGATTTTGGTGCATATGGTGATGGAGAACATGATGATACCAATGCTATACAGTGCGCTATTATGGCATCTAAGAAGAATACAAGAGTACTTGTTCCAGAAGGAACATATAGAATATCAAGCATATTTTTAAAGGATGATCTTACACTTGAACTTGCTAAGGGTGCAACATTATTAGCATTTACAGACAGGGAGAAATTCGCTATACTTCCTGGAATGATTGAGTCATATGATGAGAGATCAGAATATAATCTTTCTTCATGGGAAGGCAATCCAGTAGATTCATTTGCAGCAATCATATGTGGTCTTAATGTTAAGAATGTAACTATAACAGGAGAGGGTACTATTGATGGTGGTACAACACATGAGAACTGGTGGAAGAATTGCAAGGTACGTAATATAGCATGGAGACCTAATCTTTTCTTTATTAATCATTGTGAACATGTTACTTTGCAGGGAATTACAGTACAGAATTCACCATGCTGGACATTGCATCCATATTTTAGTAATCATCTTAAGTTTATTGATGTTAAGATTAAGGCACCAGCTGATTCACATAATACAGATGGTCTTGACCCTGAAAGCTGCAATGATGTTCTTGTGCTTGGAACATATATCTCAGTTGGAGATGATTGTATAGCGATTAAGTCTGGAAAGATATATATGGCTGAAAAGTACAATATGCCAACAACTAATATGATAGTAAGACAATGCTGTATGAGAGATGGACATGGAGCAGTAACAGTGGGCAGCGAAATAGCAGCCGGAGTTATGGATGTACATATTAAGGATTGTCTGTTTATGAATACGGACAGAGGACTTCGTGTAAAGACGAGAAGAGGAAGAGGAAAACGTTCAGTTCTTGATGATATTTCATTTGAGAATATTGATATGGATAATGTCATGACACCATTCGTTGTTAACAGCTTCTACTTCTGCGACCCGGATGGTAAGACTGAATATGTTGGTTCTAAGAAACCACTTCCAGTAGATGATAGAACACCATCTATAAAGAAATTCGTGTTTAAGAATATTAATGCAAAGAACTGTCATGTGGCAGGAACATATATATGTGGACTTCCAGAAAGTAAGATTGAAGAGCTTGTTTTTGAAAATATTAATATAACATATGCTGATAATGCAAAGTCAGGAGTTGCAGCCATGATGCTTGGATGCGAAGAAGCAAGCCGTCAGGGTATGGTGGTAAGCAACATCAAGAATCTAATATTAAAAAACGTACATGTAACAGGCTGTGATGGCGAAGAAATCATTGCCGATAATGTCGAAAATATAATTAAGCAATGAGCCGTGCCAGATTAAAGTATAACAAAGTGTTGCACGAAGTGCGAAACACTTTGGAATACTTTAATATGACAATAAGTTATGAAAAGAAGGTGAGAAAGTTGAATCTTAAAGCACCTAAAGGAATAGATGTCGAAAGCTGGTTTATAGAATGTTACCGCAAACATCAGGGACATCCTATGCAGATATTATTAGGCCTTTATAAAGGAAATTATCATAAGTTTTTTCTTGCAGTCATATTTTTCTTTATAAAGCATGCGCCGGTGTGGGTGCTTCCTATAGTTACGGCCAATATTATAAACGACATTACAAGTGGTTCTCCGGAAACATATCAGAATATAATGATTCAGGCAGTTATAATGGTGGCACTTGTAGCGCTTAATGTACCTATGAATTATATGTATACAAGGTATAAATCACTTGCAACCAGGTATGCAGAAACTGGACTTCGTAAAGCATTGGTGCGCAAGCTGCAGCAGCTTTCAATATCATATCACAAGGAAACGCAGTCAGGACGTTTACAATCTAAGATAATGCGAGATGTCGAGGCAGTGGAAACTCTGTCTACGCAGATGTTTTTAAGTATACTTAATATAGCACTTAATATAGGCATAGCACTTATTGTTACAGTTAATAAGAGTATGGTGGTGTTCATATTCTTTCTTCTTACAACACCAATAGCTGCAGCAACGATGGTATTTTTCAGAAATGTCATGAAGAAAAGAAATACGGAGTTCCGTAAAGAGATGGAAGAAACATCGGCAAAGGTTATGGAGATGGTTGAACTTATTCCTGTAACAAGAGCACATGCCCTTGAAGAAGAGGAAGTACATAAAATGAGCGGACAGCTTTTTGCTGTTGCAGAAAAAGGATACAGGCTTGATGTTATACAGTCATTGTTTGGTTCTGTTGGATGGGCAATCTTTCAGGTGTTCCAGGTAATCTGTCTTGGATTTACGGGATTTCTTGCTGTTAAGGGAACTGTTATGCCAGGTGATATAACACTTTATCAGAGCTATTTTGCTACTATAGTAAGTCAGGTATCATCGCTTATGTCACTTATTCCAACGATAGCTAAAGGTATAGAATCAGTGAATTCAATCGGTGAAGTGCTTTTAGAGGAAGATATAGAGCATAATGAAGGAAAAGAAGTGCTCGATGATATAGATGGCGAGTTTGACTTTAAAAATGTCATGTTCAGATATAACAATATAGATAAGCCTGTGCTTCACGATCTTAACCTTCATGTTGATAAGGGAGAAACTATAGCACTTGTGGGTGAATCAGGGGCAGGTAAGTCAACAATACTTAATCTTGTCATAGGATTTAATCTTGCTAATAAGGGACAGGTACTTATAGATGGACATGATATGAAGGATATAGATTTAAGATCATATAGAAAACATATAGCCGTTGTTCCTCAGACTTCCATATTATTTTCAGGTACAATAAGAGATAATATAACATATGGAGCTGAAAATGTAGATGAGGCTACTCTTGATGAAGTCGTTAAGGCAGCTAATCTTACAGAACTTATAGACTCACTTCCTGATGGTCTTGACACACTTGTAGGTGAGCATGGTGGAAAGCTGTCAGGCGGACAAAGACAGAGGATATCTATTGCAAGAGCACTTATAAGAAATCCTAAAGTTATCGTACTTGACGAGGCAACATCTGCACTGGATAGTATATCAGAGAAGCTTATCCAGGAAGCACTTAACAATCTTACAAAAGACAGGACAACATTTATTGTTGCACATAGATTATCAACCATAAAGGATGCAGACAGAATTGCTGTTATAGCAGATGGTCATTGCGTTGAATATGGTACATATGATGAACTTATGGAGCTTAAGGGTGAGTTTTATCAGATGAAGAGGATACAATCATAAGTATCCGGAATCGTTTAGCATAGTTAATTATTTTTGACAAACGAACGCCATAAGGCTTGTGAGGTATTTTAAGAATAAGGCTTATGGCTGTCTTTGGCAGAATATAATATTGCTGTTTAGTGAAGTCAA
>DJDY01000037.1:787-7296 GCA_002435585.1 Lachnospira sp. UBA5912 | reverse complement strand
TCTTTCATCTTCTGCTGATATCTCAGATTATTATTCTTGATAAGAATATCTACATATGAATCTGCCTTACCCGTCCTGCTGTTCGTGTTACTGCTGTTTAACATATCAAGCAATGTCTGTGTCTGATTAGTTATGTTCATTCTATTCCTTTCCGTATATATAATACCAGATATATAATTCCCTCCGTGGATATCTGATTATTATATCGGAACTTATCTTACAATCATTAATCATGCCACATAATAAAGCAGAGCCACTTATTATCGTGACCCTGCTTTATCTATCATTTTGAGGGAGGTAGTAACCTTGTAACCTATAATAATGATGTAAGGATTGTGTGAATTGCATAGCAATGTAGCAATCCTGATATATCAGTAACTGACATAATTCACTTTAGACACTCACATTATATAATCAGATATTACATAATGTGATACTATGTAATATAAACATTATCAGGTATCATCCCTTAACACCACCTAATGTAACACCTCTTACAATAAACTTGGATAAGCACAGATACACAATAATAACTGGAAGAATAGCACATCCAAGCATCATATACACCTTGCCCATGTCAAACTTTAAGAAATCAGCACTTCTTAACTGTGCAATAAGTATAGGCAATGTCTTTTTTGAATCTCTGTTAATTATAAGCGATGGAATAAAGTAGTTATTCCATGATGATACAAATGTAAATATAGCCTGCACTGCAATCGCTGGTTTCATAAGTGGCAGGACTATCTGGTTAAATATCCTGAACTCATGTGCCCCATCAATTCTTGCTGCTTCTACAAGTTCTATTGGCAAAACGCTATCCATATATTGCTTAATAAAGAAGAAAACAACTGGAGATGCAATTGATGGAACAATCAGTGGAATAAACGAATTCATAAGTCTCATCTTACTCATCTGGTCTACAAAACCAAGCGCTGACACCTGTGTAGGAACCATCATTATAATCATAATAATAGTAAATGCCAGATTCTTGAATCTAAAGTTATATGCATGAATAGCATAAGCTGTCAATGCTGAAAAATATACTGACAGCAAGGCTGAACCACCTGCAACAACAAGACTGTTAAACATACCGCTAAGTACAGGAAGATTCGCATCTCCTAAAAGATTCTTCAAGTTGGTAAAAAATGACTTACCAGGCAATAAAGAGAAACCTTTCTGTATATCAGGATGTGACCTTGTAGTATTAATAACCAATACATAAAATGAAAAGAGGCAAAGTAACGATAAGAGTATCAACACTATATAACATAATGTTCTTTGAATATTCAGTACTACTTTGTCTTTTCTATCAGACTTTTTCTTAGTAACCACTGTACTCATAGTTATACCCCCTTACTTACTGCTTTGTTATCTTTTACCTTTTTAGCTTTCTTATATGTACTTGCACCAGAATCAACCATTCCCTTAGTTACATACTTAAATACAAACACACTAAGAACCGCTGTTATAATAAACAGAATAACTGATAATGCTCCTGCCATACCATAATTCTTACTATACAGATGCTTATTCAGATACATAATAACTGTCATACTTGTATCATTAGGATTACCATTACCATTAGTAAGTATCTGTGGAACATCAAACATCTGTATACCACCAATAAGTGATGTTACAAGTGTGTATGCCATAATAGGTTTTATAATAGGTAATGTAATCTTTCTAAATATCTGGAAAGAATTCGCACCATCAATTCTTGCTGCCTCAAATATACCTGTATCTATTCCCATAATACCTGCCATAAGGACTATCGTAGTGTTACCAAACCACATAAGGAAGTTCATAAGTGCTATAAGTCCTCTTGTTCCTGCAACCTCTGCTAAGAATCTGTATGTAGGAAGTCCCATTGCATTAAGAAGATTATTAATAGGACCAATATCTGAGAATATAGTATAGAACAGCATTGAGAATGCTGATGCCATAATCAGATTTGGCATATATATAACTGTCTTAAAAAAGCCAGTACATTTCAATCTAAGTCTCAAATCTGTAAACCATGATGCTAACAGAAGAGAGAATATCATCTGTGGAATAAATCCCATCATCCATATAATAAATGTATTTTTTAAATATACCAGAAGTGGTGAATTAAATAATATTTCTTTATAATTGGCTAATCCAACGAACTTAGGACCTATCTGCATAAGTCCTACTCTGTAATTTTCAAAAAAACTGTTATAAAAAGTGGATATCAGTGGAAAAAGTTGAAATACGATATATACAAGGAAAAATGGTATCAAAAATATATATCCCCACTTAGCATAACTGACGCATTTAGATTTTTTCTTTTTCATGCCGCCCTCCAATTCCTAGTAATAAATATAAACATTCTAATCTTCTTAAGATAACAACCAGATAATAATATAACGCCGGTGCCAGTCGTACCTGGTTAATTACTGGCAACCGGCATTTTATTATTATCCATATTCCAATTATAATTAAACATATATACTAAAACATATTCCTAAAGTTCAATATATATATTCTATTAAACTGATATATCTATTACTATGATGTTGCACCAATCATTATTATTTAGATAAGTTAGGATACTTAACATGAGCTTTCTCATAGAAGTTATCTAATGCCTGCTCTTTAGTTACGTGTCCATCAAAGTAATCCTTCATAGCTTTCTGGAACTCTTCATTAAGTCCCTGATCATATGCTGAAATATTCTTCATATTTATCTTTGGAGCAGCCTGTGCGAAGAGCTTAATATGATTCTGTCCACCAAGGAAATCTGACTTAAAATCGCTGTTTGCAAGCTCATTCATACCTGATATTGTGTTAGTATAATCCTGTGTATCCTTTGTAATCTGTACTTCTGTAGCCTTATCGCATGTTAATGTCTTCATGATATCTTTAATAAGATTAGGATTATCTGTTCCTGCTGCTGCACAGATCCATGTACCACCCCAGTAATAACTCTGTGGTCCCTGGCATACTGCATAATCACCATAGATACCATTACCAACTTCTTCCTTACCACCTTCTGCTACTGGTTTCTCAAGTGAGTTGCCAAGAAGTGTAAAGTTGATACCCCATGTTGAATAGAAGAAACCAAATACTTTACCTTTAGGACCCTGGTCAGATGCCCATGTTGTATCCCAGAGAGAAGTCTTATTGTTATATCCTTTATCTGTAAATGTCTTTGTCTGGTCAACCCAATTCATAATGTTAGGATCGATAACTATCTTGTTATTAGAATCTACCCAAGGAGCTGACACATTGTTAGAAAATACTCTATATGAATCATCATATCCTGAAAGCATCTTGTAACCTTTTTCAGCGGCTTTTTCTGCTACTGCATTGAACTTATCCCATGTAGAAAGTGCTTCCTGAACCTTATCTGGATCATCAGTTCCTAATACATCCTTTGCTATAGAACGTCTATAAGCGAACAGTCCAGGAGTTGCCTGCCATGTTGTACCTTTCTGGTTGCCATTAGAATCTGTAACAATATCCTTTGTGTACTGATACTGATCAGCTACATCATCTTTTGTAAGTCCAATATCATTGATTACATCAAGTGTATAATCACTGTTAACATATTTTAATGCATAATCAGCTTCTATAAGGAAGATATCTATCTTCTCATCTGCTGGTACATCATTCTGTTTTAGTAATGCTGCATCAAGTGCATTCTGATATGCGTTATTCTCATTAGGTGTAACTACGAAATTAACTTTTACATCTGATGGAAGCTTTCCTGACTGCTCAAAATATTTAAATCTGTCCTGGAATTCGGTATTCCAGCAATAGATATTAAGTACTTTTCCCTGAGCGCTTTCATCTGTATTAACTTTAGCTGCTGTCTGGCTGCTGCCTGAATCACCACATCCTACGAGCGTTCCCATAATCATTGTCGTAGCCAAGAATATACTTGCTAATTTGCGTTTTATCATAATAATACCTCCTCAAAAACAATTATTTTGTAAATATGTTCCCCTTAAGTTTAAACCTGCCGTTAAACTTATATCCTTTTAACTGTCTCTCCTTTTAGAAGCTCTCCGCCTACAACCAGCCTCTTAACAAGTGCTGTCTTGGGATTATCAATACACTCTATCAGTTCCCTTGCTGCAAGTTTACCAATCTCTCCCGTTCCCTGTTTAAGTGTTGTAAGCTTTGGACTAAGCATTTGTGAAAGCTTTATTCCATCATATCCTATCATGGATATATCATCAGGAATCTTCATGTTCCTGCTACGGGTTGCATTCACACCGCCTGAATAAGACAAATCATCAGGATAAAATATACATGTTGGTGGATTCTTAAGATCCAGTAGTTCATATGTATATTTTTCTGCTAAAACTGCATTCAGATATTCCGAAGATATTATATATTCATCTGGAACATCTACATCAAGTTCATCGAGCGTTCTGTAAAATGACGCCAGCCTTTCTTTAGTTACTTCTGATCCATCCTCGCCATGTATATAAGCAATCTTGCGATGTCCCATCTTATATGCATACAGGACTAATTCTCTCATCCCCCTTATGTTGTCTGATACAACGGAAGTACAGTTGTTAAACACATAGTCGATAGTCACGCTGGGAATTCTGCTGTCAACTAAATCTTTCACCTCCGGATCATCAAAATCTGCACAGGCTACAACTACACCATCAAAGTTGCGATACCTGCAATGTTCACGATATGTCATGCTGGCATTATGTGTGTTAATAAATGTAATATCATAACCACAGCTTTCCGCTTCAACCTTGACACCCTCGAGCACTGCTGAGAAATATTCGTGTGTCAGACCACTCTGTGCTTTATCCTTTAACAAAACCCCTATATTATATGAACGGTTTGTCTTCAAAGCCCTGGCCGCCGAATTAGGATAATATCCCATATCGTTAGCTGTCTGACATATTCTCTTTCTAGTCTCTTCGCTGATATCGCTTTGATTATTAAGTGCTTTGCTTACTGTAGCAACTGATACATTGCACTTTTCAGCAATATCTTTCATGGAAACCATCGCATCGCCCCTTTACTTACTGTATATCTGTGTTAGTTAAAAGTTACTTAATCGTTTTCGTAGCTTTAATATAGCACTGATTTTACATTAGTGCAACCATTTTTTGAATTTTTATAAATTTTGTCATAATTTTTGCATATTTTTGTGCATTATCACTATTTTTGTGTTTTTTATTATTTATCATTGCATTTTGTCCCTCATTTAAATATACTCAACATAGAAGATAATATTCTATTCATTTTGTAACATATTCAGATATACTTATGAATAGATTATATATATGCTGTATTTTAAGTTATATATTCTAATTTCATTGTAACTTTAACAAAATACAGCATTCTGTTTTTCTTTTTCGTAATCGTTTTCGTATATTATCAGAATTAATCGTTTTCCATTAATTACATTATTAACTACAAGCTAATAAAGAAATGAGGATTGATTATGAAATATGGATATTTCGATGATGTTAATAAAGAGTATGTTATAACTACACCAAGAACTCCTCTTCCATGGATTAACTATCTTGGTTGTGAAGACTTTTTCAGATTAATAAGTAACACCGGTGGAGGATACGCTTTCTATAAAGATGCAAAGCTTATGCGCCTTACAAGATATCGTTATAACAACGCTCCTCTCGATAACAATGGCCATTATTATTATATTAAAGAGAATGATACAATATGGAATCCTGGCTGGCAGCCATCACAGACTCCACTTGATACATACGAATGCCGGCACGGACTTGGTTACACAAGTTATAAAGGAATGAAAAACAAACTTGAGGCATGTGTAACCACCTTCGTTCCTATAGGTTCAGCATGTGAGCTGACACGTATATCATTTAAAAACAACTCTGATTCAGTTAAACATTTCAGTGTATATTCATATGTGGAATTCTGTTTATGGAATGCTGTTGATGATCTTAATAATTTCCAACGCAATTTCAGTACTGGTGAAGTCGAGATTGAAGATTATAACAATAACTCATGTATATACCACAAAACAGAATACCGAGAACGCCGCAACCACTATGCATTATACGCCATGAACCAGCCATGTGATGGTTTTGATACCGCTCGTGACAGTTTTCTTGGAACATATGCAGGTCCGGCAGAGCCTGAAGCCGTAAAAAAAGGAAGATCTGGCAACTCCATAGCCGATGGATGGTCACCAATAGGATCATTTAAAAAAGACATAACATTAACACCTGGAGAAGAAACAAGCCTTATATATATATTAGGTTTTATAGAAAATGCACCTGATGATAAATGGGAGGCACCTCAGATTATAAACAAAAAAAACGCTCATAAAATGATTGATTCAAATATGTCTGATGATAAATTCAATGCAGCCTTTAAGGCATTAAAAGAATATTGGAACACGCTGCTATCCGGATACAAGCTTGAAACCAGAGATGATAAGTTATGCCGCATGGTAAATATATGGAACCAGTATCAGTGCATGGTAACGTTCAATATGAGCCGCAGTGCCAGCTACTACGAAAGCGGCA
>DJDY01000037.1:0-721 GCA_002435585.1 Lachnospira sp. UBA5912 | reverse complement strand
GATTCCTGCCAGGATCTTCTTGGATTCGTCCACCTTATACCAGACAAGGCCCGTGAAAGAATAATAGACATTGCATCCACACAATTCGAAAACGGAAGTGCATATCATCAATACCAGCCACTTACCAAGCAGGGTAATTCAGACATAGGAAGCGGTTTTAATGATGACCCTTTATGGCTTATTGCTGGTACCGCCGCATACATCAAAGAAACAGGTGATTATTCGATATTAGATGTTGATACACCATTTGACTGTAACAAAGATAATACTGCTCCACTTATGGAACATTTAAGAAGATCATTTAACTTTACAACAACGCACCTTGGTCCGCACAAGCTGCCACTTATAGGAAGAGCCGACTGGAATGACTGCCTTAATCTTAACTGTTTTTCACTTACTCCAGGTGAATCTTTCCAGACTACAGGTGCATCTGACGGACCTGTTGCTGAATCAGTATTCATAGCTGGCATGTATGTCAGATACGGACGTGATTATTCAGCTATATGCAGACATCTTGGATTAAATTACGAAGCTGATGAGGCTGACAAACATATAGATGATATGATAAATGCAGTTATTGATTCCGGATGGGATGGCGAATGGTTTATGCGTGCCTATGATGCTTCAGGAAACAAAGTTGGTTCACACGAATGTAGTGAAGGACAGATATACATTGAACCACAGGGATTCTGTGTAATGGCGGGCATAGGTGTTAAAGAAG
>DJDY01000134.1 GCA_002435585.1 Lachnospira sp. UBA5912 | reverse complement strand
TGTGCTAAACAGTAATATTATTTTATTTTTCTCTGCACCACTGAATAGTCTCTGCAATGCCTTTTTCAAATGTGTATTGTGGTTCAAAACCTGTATCATTCTTTAAATCTTCTATATCCGCACACAGATACATAACCTGATTAGAACTATATGGTATATCTCCAAATCCTATTTTGATACTATTATCAATGCTCTCACCAATAATGTTTATATACTCTTTAAGTGGTCTTGCCTGTCCGCTTCCTATGCAGTATATCTTACCATCAACACCTTTTTCACCTAGCAGCCTCATAGCCAGGGCTGCATCCTTTGAGTATAGGAAATCCCACATCTGTTCGCCCTTAGTGCATGAAGGTGATTCACCATTCAGAAGTTTAGCTATGGTACTCATTACCATAGTTTTATCTCCATCATATGGACCATATATACTTAATATTCTTGTCCAGATGTGCTTCATTCCCTTCTGATGACACATTATACGTGTCATCTGGCCTGCACATAACTTGGCTATTCCATATCCATTTTCTGGAAATGTTGGAATACTTCCATTAAGTGCTCCTTCAAACCTTCCATACTCTGCCTGTGAACCAGCCCCTACAAACGTACTGCAGCCTAACCTTGATGCGGCTTCTACGGCATCAAGAGCATATTTGACGTTAAGATTCTGACCTTTCATGTTATTACGGCTATCTCCGAATGTGCCATCCCATCCAAAATGATAAAATACATCTGCACCTTCTGGTATTAATTCTGGCAATTTATCAAGTTCTGAAAGATCACATTTAACACATTTTACCAGTGAACTTTCCTTTATTCTGTCAGCTCTCTTCGATTCTGGTCTTACAACAGCAACAACTTCTATACCATTAGCTTCAAGTTCGTTAATCAATGCTATACCTATAGAACCTGTTGGTCCCGTTATTACCGCTCTTTTCATGTAATTGTACCCCTGCCTTTCAAATATATCCTCTATTCTGTGTATTTATGCCTATTATATTCAGCAAATCTTATTTTCATATTTTTAATACATGTGTGTGTGTCAATATATTTATATAATTTTCTATATGTTTACATTTTCGGTATAGTAATAATAAAATATAATAACAATATTGGGGCATATAAACATGCCCCAATCAAATACAATATTAATCAACAATATTAATCACTTTTTACCAAAAGCCCATAACTTGTTTAAGAAGAAGTTAATTGGAATATTAATAATAAGATTAATAATAGGGGCAATCATCTTGTTCATATGTAATACTGATATCCATAAAACAAGTAATATGTTATTAAGAATCAGACCAGTAAAACCATATGATACATATGTCTTAAATAATGCCGCCCACATATTTCTTTTTTCTCCGTCATCTTTCTTGAATACGAACTTGTTATTCCAGTAAAATGACCATAATACGCTCAACAGCCATGAAATAATATTGGCAATTATATAATCAATACTAATACCTGTTTTTGAAAGCAGAAATAATGAAACCGCATATAAAAGATATGATACTATTGTATTGGATACACCTACAAGTCCAAACTGTAAGAATTCCCTGAAAGTCTGTCTTGTTTTATCTGTAAGGTCTTTTTTGATTATCTTAAATAGTAACTCAACAAAGAACATATAAATTCGTTCTATAAATCCATATATCTTTTTACCCATATCAATATACTTTCCTTTATTCTTTACAAACTTTGTAACTTATATTTTCTTACTGGTTAACAGCTGCCTTTATAGTCTTAGCCATATAATCTATCATCTCATCTGTCATTCCTGGATATACCCCTACCCAGAATGTATCTCTCATGATTCTGTCTGTGTTATCAAGGCTTCCTACTACTCTGTATCCCTCTCCTGTTGCTCTCATCTCGTCAAAACATGGATGCTTTATAAGGTTTCCTGCAAAAAGGTTTCTTGTCTGTACTCCATGGTTTTCGATGTACTCAACTACTGCCTTTCTGTCAATCCCTTCCTTTACTGTTATAAGGAATCCAAACCAGCTTGGTCTTGAATTGTCACATGGTACTGGAAGTATTACCTTGCCTTCAATATCAGCAAGCGCTGCCTTTAACCTGTCAAAGTTATGTCTTCTTCTTTCTACAAATGATGGGAACTTCTCAAGCTGTGCACATCCTACGGCTGCCTGCATATCTGTTGCCTTAAGGTTGTATCCGAAGTGTGAATATACATACTTGTGATCATATCCTAATGGAAGCTCACCATACTGCTTGTCAAATCTGTGTCCGCAGAGGTTATCCTTTCCTGATGGGCATACGCAGTCACGTCCCCAATCCCTGAATGAACGGATACACTTGTTAAGAAGTGCGTTGTTTGTGTATACAGCACCGCCTTCACCCATTGTCATATGATGTGGTGGGTAGAAGCTGCTTGTTCCGATATCACCGATTGTACCTGTGAACTTCTCCTCACCATTTATTGTGTACTTAGAACCAAGTGCATCGCAGTTGTCCTCTACTAACCAGAGATTGTGCCTGTCACAGAATTCCTTAACTGCTGATAAATCAAAAGGATTACCAAGTGTATGTGCAATCATAACTGCCTTTGTCTTGTCTGAATAAGCTTCTTCAAGCTTTGTCACATCAATGTTGTACTGTGGAATAGTCACATCAACAAACACTGGTACTGCACCATACTGGATGGCTGGTGTTACTGTTGTTGGGAAACCTGCTGCTACTGTTATTATCTCATCGCCTCTCTTTATTCTTCTGTCACCGAGAAGTGGTGATGTAAGTGCCATAAATGCGTTGAGGTTGGCTGATGAACCAGAGTTTACTACTGATACATACTTTACATTAAGATATTCGCCAAGCTTCTTTTCAAATTCATCTGTGTAACGTCCTGATGTAAGCCAGAATTCAAGTGCTGAGTCTACAAGGTTCATCATTTCCTTGCTGTCATACACACGGCTTGCATAAGGAATTCTGTCACCTTCCTTATACTGCTTCTGGTTATGGTACTTCTTGCAGTACTCATCTACCATTCCAAGAATTTCTTCTCTTGCTTCTAATTCGTTCTTGTTATCAAACATACTTTTCTCCAATCTTTAATCATATTATTTCATTTATGATATTATCAGAATATTTTATTTCTCTAGATAATTATATTCCTAACTAATATTAGTCATTAAAGAATTCATCAATTTCCTTATCAAGACATGCAACAACGTCTCCGCCTTCTGCATATACCTTTGACCATTCAACTGACTTTTCTATTGCTGTATCAAAGTTCCATCTTGGTCTCCAGCCAAATGTTGTCTTTAACTTAGAGCAGTCTAACTTTAAGAAGTTCGCTTCGTGTGGGCCACCGTCATACTTATCTATCCACTTAAGCCCTTCTCCCCACTTGTTACAGAATGTATCAACAAGTGTTCCTGTTGTTATACAGTCACTCTCATCTGGTCCCACATTATAGAAGCCTGCATACTTCTTATCCTCGTACTGCTTCATCGCTATCATAAGATAAGCTGCAAGTGGCTCTAACACATGCTGGTAAGGTCTTGTTGAGTGTGGATTACGCACAACTATATCCTCTTTCTTAACTGCTGCCCTTACACAGTCTGGCACTATTCTGTCGTTGGCAAAGTCTCCTCCACCTATAACATTACCTGCTCTTGCTGTTGACACTGCAACACCCATGTCATTAAAGAATGAATTAATGTAACTATGTGTTACAAGTTCTGAACATGACTTGCTGTTAGAATATGGGTCATATCCGTCAAGAGGCTCATTTTCCCTGTAGCCCCATGCCCATTCATTATTGTGGTATACCTTATCTGTTGTCACATTAAGGAACGACTTTACGCATGGGTTAAGTCTTACACATTCGCATATATTTACTGTACCCATGACATTAGTTTCATATGTGTATACAGGATTCTTGTACGAATCCCTTACTATTGGCTGTGCTGCCAAGTGAAGTACTATCTCTGGCTGTGTCTCATCAAACACCTTCTTTAGATGTTCAAGATCTCTTATGTCACCGATTACTGAATTAATGTTATTCTCTACATCTGCCATAGAGAAAAGATTAGGTGTTGTTGGTGGTTCAAGTGAATATCCTGTTACTTCTGCTCCTGCCTTTACAAGTATCCTGCAGAGCCATGAGCCCTTAAAGCCTGTATGTCCTGTTATAAGGACCTTTTTCCCTTTATAAAAGCTTAAATCCATCTTTCTATAATCCTTCCTGATTATCGATTATTCCAATTATCACGTCACATATCCCAAGTAAAATCATATATATAATACTAATACTATATATGTTTTTTCACTTATTATACGCCGAAACTAGAACCTATCTTAAATATAAAAATATTTATTTTATATAACTCTATATAATCTGCCACCCGTGAACTTACCACTTCTTCCAAGGTGCTGTTCCAGTTGCAAGATACTTCTCAAGCATGTCCATCTCTCTCTTGTTATCCATGCACTGCCAGAAACCTTTATGCATATATGACATAAGTTCCCCTTCTTTGGCAAGCTTCTCAAGTGGCTCTTTCTCAAACACGGTATCATCGCCCTCAATATAATCAAATATTTCCGGATTAAGCACCATATATCCTGCATTGATAGGCGCACCATCCATATGGCTCTTCTCCCTGAATGACTTTACCGCATTATCTCCACCGATATCAAGAACACCTTTCTGCTGCTCTAACATAACTGCTGTAAGTGTAGCTATCTTTCCATGGCTCTTATGGAACTCCACAAGCTTTGATATATCAACATCACATACTCCGTCACCATAAGTCATAAGGAAGGGCTCATCCCCTACATACTTCTGTACTCTCTTGATTCGGCCACCTGTCATAGTGTTAAGTCCTGTATCAACTACAGTTACCTTCCATGGCTCACAGTGCTGCTCATGGATTATCATATCATTAGTTCCTTTGGTAAAATCAAATGTGATGTCACTGTTATGAAGGAAATAATCTGCAAACCATTCTTTAATCACATACTGCTTATAACCTGCACATATGATAAATTCATCAAAGCCATA
>DJDY01000019.1:2515-4534 GCA_002435585.1 Lachnospira sp. UBA5912 | reverse complement strand
AAAACAGCTTCGTCTTGCAGAAACAGAGAAATACGCTCATGTAACATTCTTCTTTAATGGTGGTGTTGAAGATCCTAACGTAGATGAATTCAGACTTCTTGTTAATTCACCTAAGGATGTGCCTACTTATGATCTTAAGCCAGAGATGAGTGCTCCAGAAGTTGGAATGGATCTTGTAGAGGCTATTAAGTCAGATAAATATGATGTTATAGTAATCAACTTTGCTAACCCTGATATGGTAGGACATACAGGTGTTATTCCAGCAGCAATTAAGGCTGTTGAAAAGGTTGATGAGCTTGTAGGAAAGGCAGTACAGGCTATTAAGGACGTTGATGGAGTATTATTTATCTGTGCAGACCATGGTAATGCTGAGAAGATGATAGATTATGAAACAGGTGAACCACATACAGCACACACAACTAATCCTGTACCTTTCATTCTTGTTAATTATGATGATTCATATACACTAAGAGAAGGTGGCAGCTTGTGTGACATAGCGCCAACTCTTATCCAGATTATGGGGCTTGAGCAGCCAGCTGAGATGACAGGAAAGTCACTTCTTATTAAAAAGTAATTAGATGATAATAATAAATAAAGATAAGAAATCTGCATAGCTATATGTTTACTGCCGATACAGAGAAACATCGGCAGTGAAACATCATTAAAATATTAGTTGCACATTTATTATTTATTTGGTATAATCATTTTATTGTGATTTTTGCAATCTATTAGGAGGTTTGAGATATGTTTGGCATGTCAGTGGCTGATACAATAAGAGTAGTCTTAATGGCTATATTTATATTAGTATGTATATGTTTAACAGTGGTAGTTCTTATGCAGGAAAGCAAGCAGAATGGTCTTTCAGGTGCAATCAGTGGTGCAGCAGACACATACTGGGGCAAGAACAAGGGTCGTTCGATGGAAGGAAAGCTTGTAACAATTACGAAAGTACTTGCTGTATTATTTATTCTTATTGCTATCATTTTAAATATTAATTTCTAATTTAAGTGTTTACATGGAACGCTCTTAAGATATAATATATCTTAAGAGCGTTTTTGGTTAATCGGGACAGATGTATATAATAATTAAGAGAACAGAATGAAGTTATTAAAGTGGCTAATTACGGATATGTGACAGATGTATATAATAAAAAATAAGAGAACAGGGGTGAATGACAATGAAGACAAACATTTTTAAGGAAAGAAAGAAAAATATAGCAGATCTTATTCTTAATAATGAATTATATGTACCTATGAAAACCAAAGAGATAGCTATTCTTCTTAATATTTCTAAGGATAAAAGGTTTGAGCTGCAGGAGGTACTTGATGCACTTGTTGCTGAAGGTACAATAGGTGTCAGTAAAAAGGGTAAATATATGAAGCCGGATAACGTAGCACTTATGGGGATATTTGAGAGTACAAGCAAAGGCTTTGGTTTTGTAGCTGTAGAAGGTCAGCAAGAGGATATATTTATAAAAGCAAGTGATACAAAGAATGCATTTTATCATGATAAAGTCAAAGTTGTTATAACACTCCCTAAAAAAGGTGATAAGAGAGCAGAGGGAAAGATTATAGAAGTTGTTGACCATGAGGTTAAAACACTTGTGGGGACATATCAGAAGAATAAGAATTTCGGTTTCGTTGTGCCTGATAACCAGAAGATAGGCTGTGATATATTTGTATCAAGAGAACATGAACAAGGTGCTGTTACTGGAAGTAAGGTTGTTGTAAAGATAACTGACTATGGTACGAACAGCAAGAATCCTGAGGGAAAGATTACAGAGGTTATAGGACATATAGATGATCCAGGTACAGATATAATGTCTATAGTTAAAGCATATGATCTGCCAGAGGAGTTCCCTGAGGCGGGAAAGAAACAGCTTAAGAGCATACCTGATGAGGTGAATGAGAAAGATAAAGCAGGCAGGGTTGACTTAAGAGATGTTGTTATGGTTACTATAGATGGAGAGGATTCTAAAGACCTTGATGATGCGGTATCACTGACTAAGGAGAATGATAT
>DJDY01000019.1:0-2457 GCA_002435585.1 Lachnospira sp. UBA5912 | reverse complement strand
GAATGATATATATCATCTTGGTGTCCATATAGCAGACGTAAGCCATTATGTTACAGAGGGAAGTGCACTTGATAAAGAAGCACTTAAACGTGGCACAAGTGTATATCTTGTCGATAGGGTTATACCTATGATTCCGCACCAGCTTTCAAACGGCATATGTTCACTTAACGAAGGCTGCGACAGACTGGCATTAAGTTGTCTTATGGATATTAATTCCAAAGGTGTAGTAGTAGGTCACAGAATATGTGAGTCAGTTATTAATGTTAATAGAAGGATGACATATACATCGGTTAAGAAGATATTAGAAGATAATGATGAGAGTGAGATAGAAAAATACAAGGAACTTGTTCCTATGTTTAAGCTTATGGAAGAAGCAGCGGCACTTCTTAGAAAGAAAAGATTCTCACGTGGTTCAATAGATTTTGATTTTCCTGAATCAAAGATAATACTTGATGATAAAGGACATCCGTTAAAGATAGAGCCTTATGATAGAAATGTAGCAACAAAGCTTATAGAGGACTTTATGCTGGTTGCAAATGAAACAGTTGCAGAAGATTACTTCTGGCAGGAAGTTCCTTTCCTATATAGAACACATGAGAATCCTGACCCGGAAAAGATACTAAAGCTGTCAACATTTATTAATAATTTCGGATATTCTATGCATATAACGGATGAGATACATCCAAAAGAGCTTCAGAAGCTGCTTGAAAAGATATCTGGTTCAGATGAAGAAAATCTTATAAGCAGACTTACTTTGCGTTCCATGAAAAAGGCAAAGTATACGCCTGAATGTATAGGACATTTTGGACTTGCAGCCAAGTATTACTGCCACTTCACATCACCAATAAGACGTTACCCTGACCTTCAGATACACCGTATTATAAAGGAATGTCTGCATGGTGGTATGAGTGATAAGAGAAAAGAGCACTATGATAAGATACTTCCAGACGTTGCAGAGCAGACAAGTGCGACTGAGAGAAGGGCAGATGAAGCAGAGAGAGATACAGACAAGCTTAAGATGGTTGAATATATGGAGCAGTTCAAAGGTGAGAAATTCTGTGGTGTCATATCAGGAGTAACTAATTGGGGCATATATGTTGAACTCCCGAATACAATTGAAGGAATGGTATCTGTCAATGATATGCCAGGTTACTATATATTTGACGAGAACCATTATGAGATGATAAATGAGACAACACATAAAACATATAAGCTGGGACAGAAGGTTGACGTTGTGACTATAGGAACGAATAAGATTGCAAGAACAATAGACTTTATGTTTGCAGAGGATTATGATAACAGATACAGTAAGGAGGTATAATATGGCAAAGGATAGTGCCAGTGGCAACAGACTTATTGCTAATAATAAGAAGGCCTATTATGATTATTTTATAGAAGATAAGATAGAAGCAGGTATGGAGCTGTGTGGAACAGAGGTTAAGTCAATAAGGCAGGGAAAGTGTTCTATAAAAGAATCATATATACAGATAATTAATGGTGAAGTATTTGCGATTAATATGAATATTACACCTTACGAAAAAGGTAATATATTTAATAAAGACCCACTTCGCCCTAAAAAGCTTCTTCTTCATAAGAGTGAGATTAACAAGCTTGCAGGGCAGTTATCTACAAAGGGCTACACACTTGTTCCACTTCAGGTTTATCTTAAGTATGGTAAGGTTAAGATGCAGATTGGTCTTGCCAAAGGTAAGAAGAACTATGACAAGAGAGATTCTATTGCCAAGAAAGACCAGCAAAGAGAGGCAGCTAAGGACTTTAAGATAAGGAATCTGGGATAAGTATGTGTATTGGATTGATATCATAAAATAACGGCATTGTATATAGTTTTTTAAACTATACACAATGCCGTTATGTTTGTTTTAGTGGACCTGAGGGGAGTCGAACCCCTGTCCAAAAGCCCATCCGCTGTTCTTCTACTATCATAGTCAGTTATTTGACATTCCCTTATGCATACGGGAACCAACACCCTTATGCACTTAGTAGCTTCATAATACGTCCATAACCGCAAAGCTTAAGCTATGTCGTTTCTCACATGTTCGAAGCCTGGGTCCTAAAGTGTGAGTGCTCTAGATCAGACTGCTGCAACTTAGGCAGCGTATGCTAAATTATCTTCAGCGTTTATATTTAAGTTTGCCATTTAACGCATTGCATACGGATAGCTTCACCAGTTTCAAAACCCCTGTCGAAACCTTTACAAGCCCATATATTAAATTATAGTCCTTACTGACCATATAATATATAACATTATATACTGCTTAAAGTCAATATATTCTTATTAATATATCATTAAATTTTTGAGAAAAATATAAACAACAGGTGGTATCCTTCTGGAATTTTTAGTCATAATTCTTTTTTGACAGCATAATATTTAAAATTTATGGATCAACATTTGTTATATCACAATCAGCAAGCTGGTATATACTGGCAATATATTCT
>DJDY01000125.1:532-17520 GCA_002435585.1 Lachnospira sp. UBA5912 | reverse complement strand
ATATTGATATTAAATTGTCTATTACATATTGTTTAGTACTTCTTTAAGCCTTTTTACTATATTGTTCTGCTTTGAATATAACATATATATAGCTGCTGATGACTCATCACTTTCTATAAGTGTGTCGCTTTCTGCAAAAGCTGTCTGTATAAATCCTAATGTTGCTGTTGTCTGTTCCAGTTCATAAAGTGCATCTTCAAAATCAACTTTAGCTGACATACTACAATACCTCCATATTCATCTGTGCATTACTGTTCTGTATCTGCTCTTTGAGCACCACAGGCAACTGATAGCTCTCAATTATTGATATTGCTGTATCGCACTGTCTACGCTTAATTGACTTGTAGGAAGTAACCTGAAACTGTCTTTTAAGTTCTCTGTATATATCAGTATATACCTTACCGCTCAAAGACTTATCGTGATAGGCATTACTATCTTTACCACCCAAGGCACGAGTTCCAACCTTACGAACCGCTGTTGTAATTCTGTCACATTCTATATTCATAAGTGGCATATCCTGCTTAAAATCTTCAAGTTCCTGCTTAACTTCGTCAATCTTATCATTGACTTCAAGGATTGCCTGACTCTGTAACTGAAGCTGTTCAAGGGCTGTGCGTGGCTTGCTATTGTTTATATGTTCTTCCATATCGTGAAAACGATTGATGTATCTTGCTGTAAACTCCGTTCCCTTTGTTCCTGTAAGCTTATGCGCTATAAATTCACAGCCTTTCTTGGTTACATTGTAGCAAGGCATTACCTTATTCTGACTGTTTTTGTATGTACTTTCTACAAAGAAGTCGGACTGTCCAATTTTGGCTTGTCCTAACTGTTCCACATAATTCCTTATATCCCTTAATAATTTACTATGTTCTTTTCCAACCATTTCGGCTACTTCAATACTTGTTATAGTCTGTTCTATCTTATTCATTATGTAAACTCCTTTTTATGATTATTTACAAGGAGTATCATTCTATGTTAAAATATTCATAGAGGTACTCCTCTGTTATTTGAAACACTCGTTTATCTTGGTAGGGTTGCGGGTGTTTCTTTTTATTGTCCTTTTACCTTTTGATAAACCTCATCAATTCCCATTCTCAAAACATCTGACTCTGATATTCCTAATGCTTTACAGCATATCTGTAATTTTTCAACATCTTCCTCTGACATTCTAGCTCTCTTTACAATAGTCTTGGGGCTGTCTGTTGGTCTACCCATTTTTTTCTTATCTACTTTAATCACCTCTTGACTCTTGCCTTGTAACCAAATAAATGATATTATTTATTTGGTATCGAGCGGTGGCAAGTACCGCCCGAATTTTTTTTGTTGTCAGCCTTGCTTATTTATTAAGCAGGGCTTTTACTTTTTCTCTAGCTTCTTCAATGTCTTTACATTCATTGAGTATTGCAAGAATTTTTCTTGTCTGATTTTCTTCAGCTGTTTCCTTAAGTAGCTCACCGATATTCATATCGTCTTCCATTCTTTTCTCCTTTCCAGCTACTTGCCTGCTTTACTCGTTAAGTATTCCTCAACTGTAATCTTATTATAACTTTTGTAGCTACATAAGTCAAGAGGTTTTTAAATTTATTTTTCGATATATCGTATGCTCACCTTATCACTTTATTAAAAGCTTGTAAACCGCTGTATTTCTCTATATTCTTGGGCAGTTTATACTTTTTTATTTTAATTTTTATAAATAAAAAACCAGCAAGATACGCATAATGTAATACACAATAAAATTAATGCTAAATTTTAATGTTTTATTAAAAAATTATAAAAATTATTTTTGCAGCCTACATCTGCAATCAAAAAAGACGCAGCCTTTCGCCACGTCTTAGCTTATTCTTGGGGAGGTCAGGAGCTTTCCCTGACAGGACTTCTCCCCTATGTTCAATTAAATATTCCATATGTTCCTTTCTTTTGGGCATAAAAATAGCACCCACAGCGTATTGCCATGCGTGCTTATTTCTTCCTTTTTTCTATTTCATATAAAGTATCCATTATAGCCTGATGATATAGTTTAATATCTAAATCACCTTGATACATTCCCATTGTTAATCTATTCTGTAACATTAATACATGCCTTTTAAGCTGTGTCATTACAAAATCATCATCTTCCATAAATATTTCAGATTGTGATTTTTCTTTTTTCACAGGCTCTGGTGGTGGTGAATATCTTTTCAACATACGTTTCCTTTCTGTTGCACCGGTGCAACTTCGGACTATTCTACTATAATCCAATCTTCAGCGAGGCAATCGTTAATACTTGGAACCCACATTGAATGTGAACCATCCACATTTTTTATCTGAAAATATGGGTTACATATAAACAAATCGCCTTCGTTTAACCCCCATGCTTCCGCTGTTTGCTTATTGCATGGGATTCCATTCAGATATGCTTTCTGATATACAACAAACATTCCTTTTCCGTTCCAACCTCTTCTTGCTACCTTATTACCTTTTTTCATAGCTTCAATAGCAATTCCAAATGTCATATTGTCGCATTTTCTATACGCTTCATCAAATTGTTTCTTAGGACACCAGCTTTCATATCCATCAGGATATCTTATGTGATAGCCTTCATCTTCTGGATTCTCGTCACTTGGTATCTTCCACCCTCTGTATTCATTGTATTCGCCTCTGCTCATTGTCTCTGCTGCCACCACTTTTACTCCGATATAATCTTTCATTTCTAAATCCTCACTTTCTTAAAATTGGGTATAAAAATACCACCAATCTCTCGACTGGTGGCTGTTACTTACTTTCCTTTATTTTCTTTTCATCTTCATCATCATCTACTGAATATGGTTTTAATCCACTATCATCTAAGATATATCCACCATCTCGTGTATCTGGCATTTTAACTACCTCCTTTTATTATACTATATCTATATCCATATTTTTTAGCATTATCTTTTAGCCATTCACTATTCAACTTATTGTATTTCTCATTTACAAGCTCTACCTCACTTGCAAATTCTGACTTTAGTAATTCACCTTTATTATATTTATTCTTCAAATCATAATATAACTTATCGGTAATTTTTTTATTTTCAGCTATTGCAGCACTATACTGTCTTATAAAATCATCTTTATTTTGATTATTTCCGCTTTTTTCTAACTGATACGTAATATTTTCACTCGTTGCTCTAATTGCCTTTAAGTCTTTGCCAGTCATTAATCTTACATCTTCGTAACTGAATGTGCTACCAGACGGGTGATTATGTGTAAGTACATTACCTTGCATTTTAGCAAGCTGTTCTTCTGTAAATTTCACATAATTATTTGCACCACTAGATGTTGAAAATACTATATTCCCTTTTGTATCAAGTACTACAGCAGTTTCTATAATATCCTTATATATCTTCTTTTCTTGCGATTTAAGTGTTGCTTTATAATTAGCACCTTCATACACTTCATTATCCGCTTTTATTATATCATTCTTCTGTCCATTTGCAACAACATTCTCCCATTGTTCTTTCCTAACCGCATACACTTTCTTGTTATCCGTGTCTAAAGAATACTTAGAAAGCCTGTCAAACTGCTCAACCATCCTGCCTG
The DNA here is from genome assembly GCA_002435585.1 of Lachnospira sp. UBA5912. Taxonomy (GTDB): domain Bacteria; phylum Bacillota; class Clostridia; order Lachnospirales; family Lachnospiraceae; genus Lachnospira. Next base: position 13,962 of record DJDY01000125.1, on the reverse strand, counting down.
CATACTGCTGCTTCTGATCCTGCTTGTAATCTTCCTTGACCTGTTCTAACTCTTCCTTTGTGAACTTGCTGTCTGGCTCTTCATCCAGCTCAGGAAAATATGTTGTATGTACGTCTTTGCAATTAGGTCGTCAAGGATGGTAAAGACCCGCTGCTATTGCCGAAGACATTAACGGATAATTACCATCACTTGCATCACCTCCACTCCATACATCATCTATAAGTACTTTTCCAACAAATGGAAGACACTTAGGACAGGCATTAGCACGCTTATTCATAATAACTGTACTAATTCCCCAAGACTGTCTCATCTCTCCCTCTCCGGTTAGATATGCACGCTTGCTGGCTGTCTGAATAGCCATTCTGGCATAATCCTTTACTGTATGCCTTGCACCATTCGCATATTCAATACAGTTAATACCGGCTCTTAAGTAATCCTTAGTAGCCATATCAACCGCTTTCTCATATGTTCCTGCACCCGTATTCGCATACACCTGAGCATTGAATATCACCTGCCGGTATTTATCCTCCGACATTCTTAGCATAGAATGTTCAGCTTTAGCAAAATCTGCCTTTGTAGCTTTTATAAGTGCTTCTAACTTCCTGGTATTTAGTTTAAAAAAGGCGCCCTCACCACCACGCTTAAACCAACTCCAGCATGGTGGCTTGTAGCCCCTCTTTATTGCTCTTAGTATCTTTCTTTCCTGCCTTGTACCGCCTGCCTGTCTGGCAGCATATATCATTGCATCTATCGAATCATTGATATTACTGAACTGCTTTGTAAACTTCTTTTTGTTTTCTGCCTTATACTTCTCCAATGCCTTTATCTGTTCCACCTGCCATTGTGTCCAGTTGTATCCCTCTTTAGTCTCTTCTGCCCTGTGGTGGTCAAGATTTCGTATCATTGAAGCTATCAGCTCATCTTCTATGGCTCTAAAGGCTTTCTCTATATCATAATCGGTGTTAAGTGCCATAAACTACCTCACTTGTTATCAAAGCCTGTAAAATTGTTATCAAAGCCTGTGTAATTGTTATCAGCACCATCAACTGTGAAGCCATCTGCCTGCATATTAAGTGCCGGCTCTTCCATATCAGATATACCCTGCTCAGCCTTAAGCCTTGCTATCTCTTCCTGTTTCCATTCATCATCCTTGGTATCTCCATACAGCTCATCAACAGATGCCTCTATGCTCATAATACCGCCCTGCTTAGCCTTGCTGACTGTTTCTACCTGACTTTCAAAGGATGGGTTCGCATATTCACCGAATGTCACATCTATGTCTATATCCTTGATAGCCGTCTTGTTAAGTGTGTCTATTGCATTAAATGTTGCTGTAACCAGCTTTGGAAGAACCTTTTGAAGCTGCTCTACAATGTTGTTTCTGCTGTAAAGTGTTGCTTTCTCTTTCTCCCTCTGCGCCTCTGCATTATCCAGCTTCTTAACATCTATGCCTAATGTTGATGGGCTCATAATACCCTGTAAACAAAGGTCAAGCGCTGTGATATATGTTGCAAGATAGCTTTCGTGTGGAATATTGCCCTGTACAAGCTCTATCTTATTAACTGTACCTTCTGCCATGCTGCCATCCGTTTGTATATATGCATTATCAAAAGCATTAGGCTTTAGCACTTTTCCATCTATTGGACTTCTTGGAAGCATATTCTCAGGTATGTATTCCTTCGTTCTGTTCTTCCTTAAGGCATCCATCCATTGTGACCACGCTTCATCCAGTGCATCAAAGTTATCTATCTTTGCATCAAATATACTCTTGCCTCTTCCTTCGTACTTAGCCGACTTGTAGAACATAAGCGGTACTGCCATCATAAACTTGTCATTCCATGTAACATCACTAAGATGTGCAAGCTCAGGCACAACACTTAAATCATATTCCCTGCCGCCTCTTGTAAGCTCATAATGTATGTAACCTATACCATAATGCTCCAGAAGTACATACTCCTGTCTCTGTACGTTGTACACGGTCTTAAACACTATCTCCTTAACTCTTCCCCTGTCTCTGATAATCTCTATCTTGTTGCCAGAATAGAACTCCAATATAGGATACTTGCTAAGGTTCGTATCGAACGATATCTTGAATGCTCCATCACCGATATAAAGTGTTTCTGTTATTGCCTGCTTAACAAGCTCAATGAAATCATTTTCCTTTGCTATCTCATCCCATTCTGTCTGCCTGCTGCCAGCATCTATTAAGTTCATATCATCTGTTACTATACTGGCCAGCATATCGCATAACATAGCCGGGAGACCTACGTGTATCTTTCTTATCTCCATACCAATAGTACAGGATGCAGACCAGAACCTTGTCTTATCACCATCTATCTGGCTGTAAAGCTGTGACAGTTCTTCACTCTCACCTCTGTACCATATCTGGTTCTTTATAGCATTTCCCTCATAATCAAGAGTTTCCTGTATGCTTATGGATCCATTAACAGCCGGCTGGATATGCAGCCATGTCCTTATTCCTGTTCTTATCTTCTCTGCCATACTTGTAAATATGTTCACCTCTCTCACTCTCCTATCTGGAATTATGTCTTATTCTCTATGCCTATCTTACTTCGATAAGGAATCCAGCCATACTGTACGCTGTTTACCATATGGTCATTGCCATCCTCCGGCTCACAGTCCTTATCTTCAAGCCACGAATACGTTTCTAACTCTGTCTTGTAATTCGTGCACGTATCGACAATATAAAAGCTTGGCTCTCTGCCCTTCTTGTCATTAAAGGACATCCAGCCAAGCTGTAAGTTAATTCTGTCTATTATAGTTACTTTCTTATATGCATTGTTAAATATATACTGGCAGTCAATGTGTTCTCTCTTATACTTTGCAAACTCTGTTATTGTTGCTTGATCAGCGTTATCTATAAACACATTCTTTGACATTCCACACCATACTTTTCTGTTACGCTCCAGGAAGTCTATGTAATTCCTTACTGTATCAGATGGAGCTATTGGAATATCAAGTGCTGCATTGTTATATACCTTTTCATCCAGCACTATCAACTTACCCTTATTGGTTATTCCCATAAATGACATAGCGATAGTATCCGGACTCTTCGTTGAATAAGCTGTATCAAGTCCGCTGGTGAATATTATGAAATATTCTTCCTGTGTTTCATCAGTCTCACGTCTGATATATGACTTTGCCTGCTCTTTGGTAATGATATGCCTATTACAGAAATTAGAAAAGACAAGACCAGTAGCCTTGCCTCGTAATCCCAGTATCTTATTCTTGTATATCTTTGTACCTGGCGGATAGCTTAATTTCTTCTGCTCTATCTTCTCAGGTGTCATAGATATGTTATCTTCCATCCTGAAAAACCAATACACCCAACCTTTAACCGGTTCAAAACCATTAAGGTCTTTCCATATTTCTTCCGGTACATCTGCCTTGTACTTATCAATCGGTCTTGCGTGATTGATATACTCTGAATATATAGGCAGCGTAGGTGCATCAGGATTAAGTGTGCCTACAAAGTATTCAGAACGTCCGAATATCTCTCGCACAAAGTCTATATTGGCTGTATTGCACTCATCTACCCACACACATCCAAACTGTGAACCTAAGGCATTCTTCCACTTGCTGGCATTATCATAACCTAGAACATATATTATCTTGGTAACGCCGCCTGTTCTGAACTTAATATGTGGCAGCTTATTCTCTTTATCGCCATTACCACAGTATTCAAGATTTGGGAATATCTGCAACAATCCCATATCAGCATTGATTATATTCTTCTCGATAACACCTGTTGTATTACCGGCTATAACGTGCAGCTTCATATCTGATTCCGCTACATTCATAATAAACTTAACAGCTACTGTTGTTGTCTTTCCGGATGCAGTTGAACCCTCTAAGAACTCTGCTCTTGCTGGTGTGTCTATGAAGTCCCAGTACTTATCACTTAGAAGCATTAGGCTCACCCCTTGCTTTACGCTGTGCAAGAAGCTCCTGTAATTCGCTCCTGGTTGTATCGTTTACATTGGCTTCTATCTTGTCTGTGAAAATACCTAAATGCTTACCAAGAAGCTCTAAGGCCTTAACCTTGTCACAAGACTTAACTTCTAATCCATCTCTACCCTTCTTAATAACAGCAAGAGCTCTCTTCTGTTCCTCTGTAAGTTCTTCTGTAAGCACCGGCTCTACTGTTCTATACATAACAGGTTTGCCATCTTCATCCAGCACATCTACAAGCGTGCCACCAGCTTCTACTTGCATCTTCTTTTCAACCACGTGTGCATAATCCGCATTATTAGAAAAAGCTATCAAGGCAAGTTCCTTGATAACTCTCTCCTGGGTTATCTCTGTACTCCTTGATAGCTCTTTTTGTCTTTTTGCTATATATTCCTGAACCTTAACATTTCTTAACAGTCTTGATGCTGTCTGTTCTGCCGTCTTTTCTGAATACCCTGCCCTGATAGCTGCCTGTGTGGCATTAAGGTCTATAAGGTATTCATCACAGAACCGCTTCTGTTTATCAGTTAATGCCATACAATCAGCTCCTTTCTGGCACAATAAAAGGCACCAGCTAATGCCAGCGCCTTACGATATGGAGGTATACACCCTTTTATTAATTTAGGAGAATGGTGCCAGCTCTCGCCAGCACCGCCGGGGATATTGTTGAATTCAGACTTGCGTACGTCTGTGGAACGATGCACCTTACATCTGTTCCATGATAAATAATAACACATATAAAACGAACAAAACGAACAAAACGAACAGACTTTTATTTTTCTTTCAAAAATCTTTCAACAGCCATCCTGCATCCATCTGCAGTATAATGCTTTCCCATGCTATGTGCAACTTTTATCCAGGAATATTTGTTGATGTACCTGTATGTAATCATACGTCTCATAGTGCTGCTCTTTATCTGGTATATGTAATGCTCTGCAAGTGCTATCTGCTGTTCTATCTTCTCCAGAACATCTTCCTGCTGTGACTTTCTTAACATCAACAATGCCATCTGGGTATCATATTCCGAATATGGGAAGCCTTCTATCTTGAAATGCTGCTTGCCACCATTTCCGCCTGATACACTATCTATTACAGTATATCCTTCCTGCTCCATCTTACTTATCCTTTTTTCTATCTGAGATATAGATTCTTTTAATGAGTCTCTCTCCTTTACCAAGTCTTCATACTGTATCAATATTTCTTTGATATTGTACTGTCCTTCCACTCGCTACACCTGCCTACTCTCTCATAATTATCATGTCTTTTGCTAACGCATATCCGAACTCCCTGTTTGCTCCTGCGGACTTCTCCCAGCCTTTAAGCATATATATGTGAGTACACATATTTAACATCAACATAGACATTGCCATATATTCCTCATAGCTTGTTATATCTGCTGGAAGCTGCGCATTAACCTTTGCAGGATTAATAACTCCAAATCCTTGTGCTTCTAATTCTTTCTCTGCTCTGCTAAAGTGTTCCATATAATCATCAATGCCGGTTATTGGTCCGCTTATGTATACTCTGTTATCTCTCATTGCCTGTATTCTGTTATCATCCATTATTTATTACCTACCTTTAATATTTTAAGTACTTCCTCAATATGTGATGCCATAACAGCATATCCGTCATTTCCTAGTTTTAGTATTTTACAATCTTCTTCAAGCTGCTTTATAACCTTATTAATATCATTAACTGTTAATTGTTCTGCAATTTCTTCAACAAGGTTATTTTCCATTGTTGTTTTTGATTTAAACATATTTACAAAATCAGCAACGGCTTCATTGTAGCCAACTGTATGTCCGTGATTATATCCTGCTTGTCTGTTATCCTCTAACTGCTTTATTATATCGTCATAGGCTGTTGGCTGCTCATCTATATCAAGACAAAACGCATCCGTTATCTGTCTTGATACTTCTCTACATTCTTCATTTTTAAAGAGGTTTGTTGCATCTTGAAAGCCATTCTTTATATATTCTTTAAAAGCATCTGCATCAATTAATCGCATCCTTCATCACTCCTATGTTCTTATTCTTTAACTGCTCCTGTGCCAGCTTGAAAGCAAGCATGTATAAATCCAATATACCTGTTTCAGTCTTTCCTATATCATACGCAAACTCCCAGGCATCAGGATTAATTTCTTCTAAAGCATCATAGCCATCTCCACCTATGCCTGTTGTTTTAGAAAAGTCATTAAGAATGTCATCAATTATACATTCAAGTCTTGCTTCATCATTAGTTTCGTAATCATATCTGTCAGAAATTTCAAGCCAGTCTCCTTCATCTACTGCTCTCTGTCTTAATTCTTCTAATGCCTTGTTATAGTCATATACATAGATTGACCTACTGTGGCAGTCTATCTTTTCTTCAAAATAGCCAGTATTGTTAACATAATCAGAAAATTTTTCATAAGTCATGTTGTAGTAGTTTGAAGCTATAAGCTCTCCTAAATCTCCGCTGATATGAAGCCGACAGTAATCTTCCTCAAAAAGAAATCTGATTCTGTAATTTGACGTATTTGGCGCTTTAAAATCAAGGATTTTGATATTTCCGTAATCTGTTAATGTGGCAATATGATTTTTAAAATGCTCTTTCTGTTTCTCTAAATTCATATACTACCTCCAATCCTCCGGCATAGACACCTGCGCATTACAATCCTTAATCATCATCATTGTGTTAGTACTTGGTATCCAGTTCTTTACATACTCCACAGCTTCCTCGTATTTAAGCCTTGGTGTATTGCCTCTTGCATTGACATTAAAGTAATCCTTATAATCGTGATTGATTTCTGAGAATACCTTCCGGCCTATCTCCTTATAAGCATTTGACTTCTTTCCACCTACCAGCTCTATTACCCTTGATGATATAAGCTCACCTAAGCTGTGCTGCTGTCCGTAATCTATGTTCATAGTGTTCTCTAACTTTGTAACCCTGTCAGAGACATCATCTATCATACCTAACTGTATTCTCATCATTTCCTGTGTTGAAAGCGGCTTCTGATAACTTCCGGTCTTTCGTATGCTAGGAAGCACCTCTGATGTAACCCACTTCTTAAACTTCTTGGCATTAGGCAGTTTGCTTCTTAATACAAGCGAATATAGTCCGCTCTCGTTAATTGCTGTCACTCCCCTGTTGGGAATTTCTAATGTTCCACAAAGTGACTTTTGAATTAACCGCCTGTCTTCTGCATCAACATTATCCTGCAATGCCTTGCGGTCATTGGAATATCCAAGTGCCATTGTGATATCTTTTCCTATAAACCACACTTCATCATCCAGCATAAGAGACCTTATCTGTCCGAACTCACTATTGTTAAATATCTGTAGTTCCATTCTCCTTATACCTCCAATATATCTCACATTTCTTATTCCTGTATTCAACTGGCAGCGGATTCCCTATAAGTGTCTTATCCCTGTATTTGCCATCAATAACAAACTCAACACCATCATCAAATACGCATTTAAGCAATAGTTCACACCACACGCCATGTTCTTTAGGCATCTTATCCGGCCATTTATTCCACTTGGGTTCCTCTGGCCCATTATCCAGAAACTCATATATGCTCATCTGTCCTTCACAATCATATCCATCTGTCATATCAGCACCTCAGTTCTTCATCATCAGACCTTATGTGGAATTCAATACCGGTTTCTGCTGTCATAGCCTCCGCTATATCCTTCCACTTCACATATCCACCAACAAGGTTATCTGTGTATTCGTTGAACTTCTTGATAAATCTGTTCATACGCTTAGTACCGAATCCGAAGTTATCTCTTAGAACGTATGAGCTCATCAGAAGTATTGTGTCCATAACAGTATGCTTTATGGATTCTGCGAAGTTCTCTAGCTCTGTCTGTGATATTTTAAGTGGCACATCATATGCCTGTCTGAACTTAAGCTCCTCTTCAAGTCCATCTATACCTTTTTCCTTAGCAACCCTCAGGGCATATGACATACCTTCTCTTCGTGCCTGTTCCTCTTTGCTTAACTTAGCCATTACTTATTCCCCGCTTTTCTCTGTGCCAACTTCTTTGCCTGCTTTGCAGCCTCATCCTCAAGCTGTGCAGCACGCATATGATTATAACAGCAGTAATATCTAACTTGATTTTTAACTTTTCTCTTGTATGTATAACCATCCATGTTGTACTTAAGTGTCTCTATAACCTTTCCACACTTGTCACACACATATATTCTTTCAACTGGGAGTGTTCGCCTTTCCTGTTGCTTTATCTTTCTTTTCTTGCTTAGCCTTTGGCTCTGCGGTCTTCTTGGTTGCCTTAGTCTTTGCCTTAACTACGCTTGTTTTAGGCTTGTCCTTGACTTGGCTTGGACTAACCTTTGACTTAGATGGACTAAGCTCAACCACACTACTTTTGTCTGCACAATCCACAGCTACTGTCTGTGATACTGGATGAATAACAGGCTCTTCATCCACGCACACTCTTTTACCACGTTCATAGAATCATCAGGTTTTGGATCCATACTCTTCACACTCTTTGGATCCATACTTCCGGTAATATCTTCCACCATGGCGGTTATACACTCCCTCAGGTTGCTGCTTTTATCTTCCAGATACTTCCCAATCTGGCTCTTTATGAAGTCAGATGTATCTGTGGCTATATCCTTAAGTCCTGGAACATTCTCGAAAGCTGTGTACCCGATATTACGTCCATCTTCTGTTAACTCCGCTTTGTATAGCACCTCTGGCTTTATCTCCTCATAGGCAGACTTCACCTGTAAAAGCCTGTCAGTTTCTGAAACAAGGTCCTTACCGAACCTGTTAAGATACTCTAAATCTAACATGCATACTCCTTCCGTCAGTTACTAAGCAACGAATCATAAAACTCATCTGACCGCCGCTCACGCTGACTGTAATTTGTGAATTTATTTTTCTTTGCGCGCGCAGGCGCTATATTATTTAGTTTTTGTTTTTGTTTATATATGGCTACGGTTTCTCCTACGGTTTGTACTTCGGTTTGTACTACGGTTTTTACTTCGGTTTCTCCTACGGTTTTCCCTACGGATTTGAAAGTACAAATTTTATATTTATTAGGACTTCCTTTCTTTCCTCTCTGGAATTCTATAAGTCCTGCTTCTATTAATTTATTTCTGTTTTCGACTAACGTAGCCTCTCTTGACATCTGACAACGAGACATTACTCGCTGGTTATCTACTTGTATCCACTCGCACCACCCTGCCATATTATTGATACTTAATAACTTGTAGTACAATAATTGCGCAGCGCTTGGCAAGTAATGACTTTCGAGCCACCTTTCAAACCCATTCAGTTGTTTTATATAGTCGATTCTCTGCTCTGTATTCACGGCTTCACCTCTTCCAGCACCACTTCTATACGTGGGTTGTGTTTATCTATGAAGAAATGATCCTCAAAGCCTACTATGTTATTCCAGCCATCATTATCAAGCACCTTACACTTAACAAGTGCATCCTGTATGAACTTATGTGCAACCCCTGCTATATTATCAAGGTCACGCTTTCTATTAGGCTCATAGAAGGTGTATTTAATCCGGACCGGATTGTTTATATGGGTACGCTTAAGATTCAGCCTTATAGCGTTAGATATAATCATCTGATACTGCTGTTTCATATCGTTTCCGGTGCTGTGCCGGTTATGAAAGCTCCGCTCCGCTTTCAGATACTCATTTAATCCTGGAAGCGTACCCCTAATTGTAAATGTATAGAGCATTCAGCTCCTTTCCGCCCTGTGGAAGTATGTACCACAGGGCTTATATGTATTTCTGTGACAGCGTAGATGTGTGATATTATAAAGTCACAGATAACTCTTACCAAACTCCTGTATAAAGTACTCTCTGGTACCATAATGCTGCTCATAATACTTCTGAGCCATCTTCTTAAGTCTTGCATCTATAACACCTGCAGATTGTCCTGCGTGTGCACCATTAGGATGCAGATCCGGACGAAGTGGAACTACGAATCCGTACTTCTCACTCTTCTTTCTGTTAGGACCACCAAATATATGATGCCTTTCTACCGGTGACGTATGGGTGAATATACATTCATCCATATTATCTGTGAATACGCTCTTAAGCTTCTTACTCATATGTTCCACCTTTCCTTAAGCTGTGCCAGCTCCACAGGAGACATAGTATCTATTCCCAGCTCCTTGGCATCTGCCACAGTACCATCTATCAATACCGACATTTCGTGAGTGTTATATGTATGACTCCCTCTGATCAGCTTGTAGAAAAATACTTCAGCACCTTTTTCATTCTCATACTTGATATACTTAAGGTGTGGTTCTTCCATTTCATATGCTGCTTCTATTGGGATGTTTGTTTTTATAACCGCTGCTACTCCCTCAGACACCTCCTGAGGTTGTCCATACCGCCCCAGGAGAATATTCTTAATCCTTGCTTTAGAAGTATTAGTCTTATCAGCAATCCTGCCTACAAGAACGTGAAAATATGCATTGGCATCCAAGCTTCGTCTTTCCCTGTGAGGCTTAATCTCAATATCAAGCTTCTCTTTATCCCTCAGCTCTATGAACTGTTCTGCAACCTCACCATCAACCTCTAATGTAAGCATCTGCTTCATAGTATTGAAATCAATAGCTACATCCTTATATCTGCCTATGCATCTCATGATGCCTGCTCCTTGGCTCTATTATCCATAAGAAATGCTCTTACACCTCTGCTGGTATTTCTTATGCTTAAAGCAATTATCTCTCCGGATTCGTTATATAATAGCTGCTCTACAATGAATTTATCATAGCAGGCATACTTGCCATTACTATTTTTCTGTATGTTGCACTTATCTGCAGATACCCATATGAATGGTGCTGTATATAACTCTCTTCCTATGCCCCAGTTAAAGCATGCTCTCTTAAAGCTGTCTGAAGCCTGTCCTTTTTCTTTTTCCGTGTAAGATTCAACCCCTACATCCTGCTTATCAATCCATTCACCTGTCGCATCATTTCTAATAGACACAGTACAATACAATCTTCCATCTATGCTCTGATGACTTCTCTTCCAGTTAAGTGGCTTTACAGTTTCATCAAGAATGTTCTGATCCACTCTGGCATCCTTGTATAACAAAAGGCTTAGTCCTTTCTCTGAGATAGTGGCTATCCTGCAATCTATCTCATCTGCTCTTAAATGTCTGAAATTCAATTCCATATCTCTTAGTTCTCCTTCTCTTTCTCAACTTCTCTTGAAACCCACATATCTGCAAAATGAAGCAGCATATATAACGGTGTTTCCTTGCCCTGTATCTCATATTTGAATATGCCATATAATCCGTTATGCCATAATATTGCCTGTTCTTCTCCCTCTGTGAGCTTTATATAGCGCTCTGCTATCATTACAGAGCGAATCTCGTGGTCTATGTATGCCAGTTCTTTATTAATCTCATAAGGCTTAGCTTCTGACTGTATGTAATCATACTCACCAGTTTCCTTATTCTTCGTTCTGGATCTTACATAGTTAGGAACATAATTATCTTTTCCGTGGTCTCCCATCTTGCCAAGATCGTGTAAGATTGCACATATTGCTATGCTCTCACTTATATCCATTCTGTCACCGGCTAACATTACTGCATCAGCAAGCTCCATCATATAGTTGTATACATTAAGTGAATGCTCTGCTAACCCACCCTCTTTTGCAAGGTGATATGCTCCGCTGCAAGGTGCTGTATAGAATCCAGCCTCTTCCATATGCTTAAGTAAATCTTCTATGCCATCTCTTCCTGTGGCTCTTAATATCTGCTCTATAGTCTCCTTAGTATTAATCATTAGTGTTCTCCTCTCCTTTAATTCCTAATACACTCTTAATCTCATTTGATGATACATAATCTTCTGTACTGAATTTATCTTTTAATATTCTTACCTGGACGCTTTTCCTTATAAGCTTCTTATACTCTTTGACTGATATTGTTACGCTCTTTTTCATCATTAATACCTCCAAATATAAACTGATATTGTCCGTTTCTGGACATCCTAAACTGTCTTAAGTAACGCTGTCTTTCATCCTGGCAATCACATTTCTCTCCAGGATCCAATCTTGCGCCACAATGTAAACATTTGTAATTCCACATTGCTTTTTACTCCTAAATGTTCTACACTATAATTGAGATTTTTTATTTGAGTTGCGGTGTTGCCTCACTGCAGCTCTTTTTATATGTTTCTTAATCTGTAATCGCCGATTGAAACACCTGCTTTGCACTCCAGCCTGTGAAGCCTTAGCATCCACTTGGATGCATCTTCGATTCTTCCATCTGCAATAGCTGCATTGATTCTCTTGTTGAATGCAATTATTTCCCCGGTTGTTCTCATTGTTTTACTTCCTCCTTTATCGCTTTCTGCTTAATAACACTTCTGGCATATCTTTGTGCTGCTTCCTTAAGATTAGCAACTGCCTTAGCTCTTTCTTCCTCTGACAGCTGTGGTGAATGCACATTCACAACACATCCATCAGGGAATACTGTTGTCTTTAAATCGTATTTCATACATACCACCTCTTATGCTTTTACTTACTGTCTTATATGCTTAGTAATATTCTTTTGTTACTCATTGGCATTATTTTCTCATTAGTTTTAATTTCAGCTTTATTACTTATTACACAAAGATTGATGGGCATATAATGCATAAAAACATTACGCACAATGCAGCAAGTGTTAATAAAACACCAAATTCTGTTTCACAACCAAATGTTCCGACCCAGAACAGATATATCCAACAGAATATTAAAAGCAATAATCCTTTATGGCTCCACATTACACTTGCTGCTCTTAGACATATATCTTCTATCTTTTGGTCAATACTTGATAGCTTCACGCTCTCACCTCCTTGTATGTTACTTGCTTGAATCCCCTAGATATGTGGTATAATCAATTCATCACATACAGGAGGATTGCACACTATGGTTTCTATAATTGTTGCTATAATTTCACTGATTGGCTCTTGCATTGCCATTTACTCAAACTTTATTAAAGACCTTCTTACTTCTAAAAAAGTTGTCTATAAGGAAAGACTGGATAAATTCTATATTCCTTTTTACCAAAAATATTGTGCCGGCTTTCTTTCTGACAATAATTTAAGTTCACTTGGTTTTGAAGCACGAAGTATCTTTCTTGATTTATTCACGCAAAATATTCATTTAATGGATGCTCATTCACAATCACTTTATTCTGAATTCTATCTTGCCTTTTTGAATTTACTTGAAGCCGAAGATGAAAATCCAGATTTCAACATTGACATTTGTCGTGAAGAGTTAGATAAAGTTTTTAATGAACTATGCATCTTTACTTTCAATGAGTACAAACGTATATTAAAGCAATGCCATCTGCCAGTACCTTTGATATAGCAAAAGCTCTGTTATCGTCCTGCATGCATGAAACTATTGCATATATATTCAGCAATAGAACTGCAAGAATAACTACACCATCAACCAATTTACACCTCCTTGTATGTTACTTGCTTG
>DJDY01000125.1:263-469 GCA_002435585.1 Lachnospira sp. UBA5912 | reverse complement strand
AGATTTTAAAGGCAAAAAAATATTATCTAATGGCATATTATATAGTTCTGATAATCTAAGTCCCTGCGTAACAGTTGGTTCAGATGTTCCCTTTTCCCAATTAACTAAAGTATTTTTTGAAATCTTCATATTCTTTGCCACTTCCTCTTGTGTTAAGCCTGCATTAACTCTAGCTGCTGCCAGACTAATCTGTAATTTTTCCATTT
>DJDY01000125.1:0-184 GCA_002435585.1 Lachnospira sp. UBA5912 | reverse complement strand
CCGTATAGCCGTTAGGTCAGCTATATTCATTACTTGTTATGCTTACACAACTTCAATATAATCAATATCAAATCATATACTGCACAAACTCCAACTATGATTTTCCAAGCAATTCCCCAGTTTCCAAGCTGAGCCATAATAAAAAGAAGTACAAGCATAACTGTTACATTGTTTATATTTTTCA
>DJDY01000063.1:8998-9295 GCA_002435585.1 Lachnospira sp. UBA5912 | reverse complement strand
TATAACCCATAATGTACTCATAACAATTAAACCTCATCTTTCCGTTTGCATCCTGTAGTGTATCAGGATTGTTCCATATACCATGCAACTTACGCAATCCTTACATCATTATACAAGTTATCAATAACTTTTATCCAGATATTCTTTTCTTATATGCTCTTCCATAGCCCTGACCTCTTCCTCGAATTCCCTGGCTGAATAAAGAAGACATCCGGCACCTCTTATGATAACCTGTTCAAGACCATCGGATGTTGCAACAGTCACATTATACTTTTTTCCATTCTCATGTGCAAACTT
>DJDY01000063.1:6762-8867 GCA_002435585.1 Lachnospira sp. UBA5912 | reverse complement strand
AGCATCAAATACAACGATAAGCTCACATTTTTTCATACCCTGATAGTTACACATAATATCTAGAAGTCTGTCCCTTGCACTGTCCATATTAATCTTAGATAATTCATCCAATTCTTTCCATGCGTGGATTATATTATATCCATCAACAAGCAGATAACTAACTCCAGAAGCCTTTGCTTTTTTTATGCTGTCAGATGGTTTTAAAGCCACGTATTGTCCAAGCTGATCTGATGATTTTCTTTTTGACAGTTTTCTTCTTTCATTATCACCTCTGCTGTTAGAAAAGTATGTTTCTGCCAGTATTCTGTCAACCTCATCAGTACCTATCCATTCTTCTGACACAGTTCTTGCCGCCTGCTTTGCAGTCATTACTTCAAGGGTATCTGATGTATTCTTAGGATTAAGCACACTGTCAACATGTGCATATTCAGGCACTTCATCCCAGCTCACAGTGAATCCGGCTCCATGTGCGCAGAACACAGAATCCGGTGTGTTTCTTATATCTCTTGTAACATCATATCCTGTTTTTTCTATGACCTCTTCTGCATTATGACATGGCCTGTACCCTGACATCTTAAGGCTTATACTCCCTGTTCCCTTTGTATATGCTGTAATCTCTGCCTGATAGTTGGCAAGACTTGACACTGGACCATTTCCCGTTACTGATACTTCATCTCCTGTATCATTAATCGTAAATGCTGCTCCCATACGCTCTAGGTCTGTCATTGCCCTGCCGACAAACTGCCTGTCAAGCCTCAGTTCAAACTCATAATATGGTTCAAGAAGAACTGATTCAGCCTGCATAAGTCCCTGTCTTACAGCCCTGTATGTAGCCTGTCTGAAATCTCCACCTTCTGTATGCTTGTTATGTGCACGTCCTGCCACTACTGTTATCTTAACATCTGTAAGCGCCGAACCTGTAAGCACCCCCTTATGTGTTTTTTCACATAAATGTGTATATATAAGTCTCTGCCAGTTCTTTGCAAGAACATCTTCGCTGCAGTCAAGTTCATACTTCATACCGCTGCCTGGCTCTCCCGGTTCAAGTATAAGATGTACCTCTGCATAATGTCTTAAAGGTTCAAAATGCCCTATTCCCTCAACTTTATTGGCAATCGTTTCTTTATAAACAATACTTCCCTCTCCAAATGATACGTCAACACCGAATCGTTCCTTAATTATGTTCTGAAGTACTTCTATCATAACAGGTCCCATAACCTGTACGTGTATTTCCTTAAAGTTCTCATTCCACTCTATATGAAGCTGTGGTTCTTCTTCCTCTATCGACCTGAGTTTTGGCAGCATCTGCATAGGATCAATTCCTGCTGGAAGGTTAATTTTATAGTTAAGTACTGGTGTAAGCACTGGTGAATTATCCTCAAGTTCATCTCCTATAGCCTGCCCGGCATATGTCTTGGTTAATCCCGTAAGTGCGCATATACTTCCTGCCTCTGCGACAGAAACAGCTCTAAACTTGTCTCCTGAATACACCCTTATCTGATTAACCTTCTCTTCATTTATCAGACATTTGCTTTTTATGACACCACCTGTAACCTTAATATGTGTAAGCCTTTCTCCTCTGTCATCTCTTGATATTTTATACACCTTAGCCGAAAAATCATCCCCATATTCCCTGCTGTTACAGAATCTGTTCATGACATCAAGCAATTCACTGACACCATCAAGTTTTAACGCTGAACCAAAGATAACAGGAAATATATCTCTTTCATCAAGCATTCTGCTTATACTCTCATCCGATACCTCTGCTGATGACAGATACTCTTCAAGTGCGCTCTCGCTGCACGTTGCTATTTCTTCATAATCTGGCTTGACACCACTCATATATCCGGTAAAATCTATACAGCTTGATGACAGCTTATTCTTAAGCTGTTCAAGTAGTCTTTGTCTGTTGGTTCCCTGCTGATCCATCTTATTAACAAATATAAAAACAGGCACATGCAGTCTTTTTAGTAATCCCCACAATGTGTCTGTATGTCCCTGTACTCCATCCATTCCATTGATAACAAGCACTGCATAATCCAGCACCCATAATGTACGCTCCATCTCTGCCGAAAAGTCAACGTGTCCAGGTGTATCCAGTAATG
>DJDY01000063.1:0-6729 GCA_002435585.1 Lachnospira sp. UBA5912 | reverse complement strand
ACATCCAGATCTTTATAGCTGAAGCATGCCTGCTTTGAAAATATAGTTATCCCTCTCTGTCTTTCATATTCATTATTATCAAGAAATGCATCCTTATTATCCACTCTTCCAAGCTTTCTTATAGCTCCTGACGTATATAATATACTTTCTGAAAGTGTAGTTTTCCCAGCATCTACATGCGCAAGCATGCCCATAACCAGTTTTTTCATAATAATCCTCTTTTCTGCGCACGTTTTTGTGCATAGTATTTTCTTTTTATTAATTATGCATATACGACTTTTTGAGCTTCTGATACATACATCATATTAAGCTTATTATGGACATTACTTTTACACTGAATATATACAGCTAAATCAATTCCTTACCTATAGCCTTATTATATACTTCTGGTCTTCTGTCTCTGAATAACCCCCATGAAAGTCTGTCATATGCCAGCTTATCAAGATCAAACTTATGGACAATAACTTCTTCATTATCCCTGTCTGCCTGATATATTATATCACCTGTGTTGTCAGTTATAAAGGATGAACCATAGAATTTAAGTGAACTTGACTGACCAGCATTCTCCTCACACGGCTCTACAGTCTCTATGCCAGTCCTGTTAGCTGCAACAACAGGTACCAGATTACACGCTGCATGTCCCTGCATACATCTTCTCCAGTGCATCATGCTGTCACAATCAAGTATCGGTTCACTACCTATAGCCGTAGGATAGAAAAGTACCTCTGCGCCCTCTACTGCCATAGCCCTTGCTGTCTCTGGAAACCACTGATCCCAGCATATGCCAACACCTATGCATCCGAATCTTGTATTAAACACCTTAAATCCGGTATTGCCTGGCATGAAATAGAATTTTTCCTGATAGAAATGATCATCCGGAATATGTGTCTTTCTATATATACCAAGATTAGTTCCATCTGCATCTATAACAGCAGCTGTATTATACAGCTGATTTATATCTTTCTCATAAAAGCTTACTATAATAACTACACTAAGTTCTTTTGCAACCTTAGTAAAATGTACTACCGCATCATCTTCATTCACACCTTTTGCATATTCATAGTACTCATATCTTCTTTCCTGGCAAAAATACTGTCTCTCAAAAAGTTCCGGCAGAAGTATTATATCTGCCCCCTTTTTAACCGCCTCTCTTACAAGTCTGTCGGCTGTTTTAATATTTTCCAAAACATCTCTGCCACACTTCATCTGTATGGCAGCAACACCAGTTATTCTGCTCATATTAATCCTCATTTCTATGTATGTTTTAGCACAGTTTTATTGTTTTCTGCTTTATTCCGTCTGGTATCTGCTGCGTTATACAATGTATATTTCCGCCACCCACTATTATGTCCCTTGCATATATGCCTGTTACCTTCCTGTCAGGCATAAGTTTTGATAACAGTTCTATCGCTGCCTTATCCTTCTTATCACCAAACTGTGGAACAAGCACTTCATCGTTACATATATAAAAGTTAGCATAGCTTGCAGCAAGCCTTTCTCCTAACTCCCTGTTATCCTCGCCATCAGCAAATACATAACCTTTAAGATCCTCTTCTGTTATGCACACAGGCTCGTCTGGTATATATAACTTATGCACTTTTATCTTTCTTCCAAGTGCATCTGTCTTTGTTTCGAGCACTTTAAGATCTGCAAGTGACATATCATACTGTGGATCGTTTACATCATCTGTCCATGCAAGCACAACATTAGCTGCCGATGTAAATGCACACACATTATCAACGTGCTCATTTGTCTCATCATTATATATTCCGTATGGCAGCCATATAATCTTCTTTGCTCCAAGATATTCTTTAAGCTTATCCTCTATCATGGCTTTACTAAGCTGTGGGTTTCTGCCTTTACTAAGAAGGCAGCTTTCTGTCACTATAATGGTACCCTCGCCATCACTGTGTATAGAACCACCCTCAAGCACAAAAGGGGCTGCATCATAATAATCAATCCCCATCTTGTCACAAAACAGTCCTGCTGCCATATCATCCTTTTCCCAGTCCATATATAAGCCATCATATTCTCCACCCCATGCATTAAACTTCCAGCTTATACCACGTACATTGCCCGATGCATTCTTTACAAAGGTAGGACACATATCCCTGGCCCACGCATCATCCGTCTCAATATTAATAACCTTGACTTTATTATCTAACATCTGTTCTGCCTCTGCCATATGCTCACTGTCTGTAAGCATATACACATTCTCAGACTTGGCAATATGCTCTGCTATTTCCTTAAACACTCTTTTTGCCGCTGCTGCTTCATGCGGCCATGAGCCTTGTCTTACCGGCCATATCATAATAGTTCCATCGTGCTTTTCATATTCTGCCGGCATGTAATATCCGTCATGTAACGGAGTTGAATTTATAATACTCATATGTTTATTCCTTATAATCTTATATAACCCATAATTGATATATCAGCCATATTTTTCTGTTATAACCTGCACTTAAAGTCATCATATTTAAAACTTTTGATAAGACTTATCCTGCCATCTTTTAACACCGATATGGATGGAAGAGGTATTCCGTTAAATGTGTTGTTTTTCACCATTGAATATATGGCCATATCCATAAATATAAGTCTGTCCCCCACATTTATCTCATGGTCGAATTCATAATCTCCTATAATATCACCTGCAAGGCATGTATACGAAGAAAGTCTGTATATATAATCTGATACCTCTGATACCCTTGATGCTGTTTTTGCACCATATAAAGGCGGCATATACGGCATCTCAAGTACATCTGGCATATGACAGGCTGCTGATGCATCCAGAATAAGAGTTTCTATGCCATTATCAACCTTATCAAGTACCTCTGTTACAAGATATCCAGCATTAAGCGCAACTGCCTCCCCCGGCTCAAGATATACTTTCACATGATATGTATCCTGCACATGTCTGACACAGTTTATAAGCAGTCCGATATCATAATCCTCTCTTGTTATATGATGTCCTCCACCCATATTAATCCACTTGCACTTATTCATATATCTTCCAAACTTTTCCTCCACTACATCGAGTGTTGTCTTAAGAGCATCCGAATTCTGTTCACAAAGTGTGTGAAAATGTAATCCATCCACTCCTTCAAGCAGATACTCATCTTCATCAAGTGCTTTGTTAAGTGCTTTAAGCGTTACTCCGAGTCTTGACCCCGCTGCACATGGATCATATATGGCATGTTCACCCTGTGTTGATACTTCGGGATTAATTCTTAAACCTATGCTTACCCCGGCATCAATACACTGCTTCTTATACTTTCTAAGCTGGCTTACAGAGTTAAATATAATGTGATCACATATCTTAACAAGCTCGTCCATATCCTCCTGCTTATATGCTGGTGCGTACACATGATTCTCTTTGTTCATTTCCTCTTTTCCAAGCCTTGCTTCGTATAATCCACTTGCCGTTGTTCCGCTTATATACTGACCTATAAGCGGATACATGGCATATGCAGAAAATGCTTTCTGGGCAAGAAGTATATGGCAGCCGGTTTTGCTTTCTACATTCTTAAGAATCTCAAGATTATGAATAAGTTTGTTTTCATCTATAACATATGATGGTGTTTTTATATCTTTAAATACTTCTATATTCAATTCGTTTCTCCTGGAATTTATATTTTAAGCTACTTAACTAATACCGGATTCTCATCAACAACCCATGGAAGTCCCCATCTGTTAAGTGCCTCCATATATGGATCCGGATCAAACTCCTCTACATTATATACACCCGGCTTATTCCACCTGCCAGTAACAACCATCATGGCTCCTATCATGGCTGGAACACCTGTTGTATATGATATAGCCTGTGATTCCACTTCCCTGTAACATTCCTGATGATCACATACGTTGTATATATAGATTTTCTTTTCCTTTCCATCCTTTTTACCAGTGAATATACATCCAATATTAGTCTTTCCGACTGTTCTTTCCCCAAGACTGGCAGGATCAGGAAGAAGCTCCTTTAATAGCTGTATAGGTACAACTTCCACATCCCCTACTCTTACAGGATCTGTTCTTAACATGCCTACATTTTCAAGGCATTTCATATGTGTAAGATAGCTCTGTCCAAATGTCATAAAGAATCTTATTCTTTTAACACCAGGTATATTCTTTGCAAGGGATTCTATCTCTTCATGATGAAGAAGATACATATCTTTCATACCAACCTCTGGAAAATCGTATTCTCTCTTGATAGACATAGCCGGCACTTCTACCCAGTGTCCATTCTCCCAGTATGAACCTGGAGCCGATACTTCTCTTAAGTTAATCTCTGGATTAAAGTTAGTTGCAAATGGATATCCGTGGTCACCGCCATTACAGTCAAGTATATCTATAGTTTCTATCTCATCAAAGTAGTGCTTAAGTGCATACGCACTGAATACACTTGTAACACCCGGATCGAAACCTGTACCAAGAAGTGCCATTATACCGGCATCTTCAAACTTTTTTCTGTAATTCCACTGCCATGAATAGTCAAAATAAGCAGAAAAACCTTCTTCCCTACATCTTTTTTCATATATAGCTCTCCACTCTTTGTCTTCTGTATCCTCCGCCTCATAATTCGCTGTATCTATATAATTCACACCAGTTTTAAGACATGCATCCATAATAGTAAGATCCTGATATGGAAGTGCAAGGTTAAGAACTGCTTCCGGCTTATATTCCTCTATAAGTTTAACAAGTTCATCTACATTATCTGCATCAACCTGTGCTGTTGTTATAACAGTGCTTGTTTTATTTTCAAGCTTATCCTTAAGTGCATCACATTTGCTCTTAGTCCTGCTTGCTATACATATCTCTGTAAATACATCACTGTTCTGACAACACTTATGTATAGCCACACCAGCTACACCACCACATCCAATTATTAATAATCTGCTCATAATCTTTATCCTCCTGATATTCTATCAAACCTATTTTATATATTTATCATCATATTCCATTTTACTAACCTTTTAGCGTTCCTCTTCCTCAAGCATATCTTCAACATACTTTGGAAGCATAAATGCGCCTCTATGCAGGTTAGTTGTATAATATTTTGTCTTTATTCCTAGGCTTTTCCACTCATCCGGCCTAAAGTCAAGTAAGGGATGATATTTCTTTGATGCAAAGCCAAAAAGCCAGTAACCTGATGAACAGGTAGGGATATGCGCCTGATATACACGGCTTACCGGGAAAGCCTGATATGCTTTTCTGTGCATTTTAACACACTCATCTTTATCCTCTGAATAAAATGGGCTTCCATGCTGGTATACCATAATGCCATCTTCTTTAAGCGCCTTATAACAGCTTCCATAAAATTCTTTGGTAAACAATCCTTCTGTATATCCAAAAGGATCTGTTGCATCATTGATTATAAGATCATATTCATCTGTCTTGCTTCGCAGGAAGCGAAGACCATCCTGTATGTATACGTTGACTCTCTTGTCATCAAGTCCACATGTAAGCTCTGGAAAATACTCGCGGCATACCTCTGCCAATATTTCATCAGGCTCAACTACATCTATTCTTTCTATAGTCTTATAGTTAATGAGCTCTTTTGCTACACCGCCATCTGCGCCACCGATTATAAGAACCTTCTTAACAGCCGGATGAACAGCCATAGGCACATGTGTAACCATCTCATCATATATAAACTCATCCTTTTCAGAAAACAGAATCTCTCCATCGAGTGCCAGAAACTTTCCAAACTCATCTGATACAAGCACATCTATTCTCTGACAATCACTTTCCACTGAACACAGCTGTCTCTCTATTCTCATTGACAGCTTGACATTCGTTGTGTGCAGCTCTGAAAACCACATTTCCATAATAGTCCTCTTTTCTGTGCACTTTTTGCACATACTTTCTAATAATTACTTTTCTAACAATTACTTTTTATGATATCAGGGTTAAAATGCGTTTTTAAGCACCATCAGGTTATTCACCATCGGATCCTCTGTACCCTGCATAGAACATCCCTTTTCTTTAACATATAATATATATTCTATAATCTCCTCTGTTATCATCTCACCTGGTGCAAGAATAGGTATTCCTGGCGGATAACACATAACAAATTCACCTGATATTCTTCCCTTTGTTTCCTTTATTGGAAGAGATTCTTTGTCTGCATAGAAAGCCTCCTGAGGCGACTTTGCTACAAGCGGACTTATGAATTCCCCACTTAACATGCCAGTCTTATCTTTCTTATAGATTCTTGCTATATCCGCAAGCGCCCCTACAAGTCTCTCAATATCCTGAAGCCTGTCGCCTATGGAAATATACGCAAGTATGTTACTTACATCACCAAACTCAATCTGGATATCATACTCATCCCTCAGCAGATCATATACTTCTATTCCGGCAAGTCCAAGACCAAGTGTATGCACTGACAGCTTAGTCACATCATAATCATATACACTTGTACCATTAACCAGTTCCTTGCCATATGCATAATATCCACCTATATCATTAATCTCTTTTCTGGCATATTCAGCCATTTCAATGACCTTGGTAAAAGACTCCCTGCCTCTTAAAGCAAGGTTACGTCTTGATATATCAAGACTTGCAAGTAAAAGATATGATCCACTCGTTGTCTGTGTAAGATTGATTATCTGTCTTACATAGTCCGCATTTACACTTTTATTAGTAAGAAGTATTGAACTTTGTGTAAGTGAACCTCCCGACTTATGCATAGATACTGCTGCCATATCAGCACCTGCCTTAATAGCCGGG
>DJDY01000095.1:1828-16701 GCA_002435585.1 Lachnospira sp. UBA5912 | reverse complement strand
GTTCTATGATGATAAAATAACCTACTATTTCACAATCGGCGATGATGAAAAAACCAAAGAGTACAATATAGTATGTGATGATATTAATGCTGATGAATCATGTGGAAGATTTGATGCAATCAATGATTGTCTGGCAAGTGAGGAATTGCATGATATGGTCACACTTAAGAAACTTATGGAAAGCTATGTTGTGGAAGATTATATTACGAAAGAATTTTTTGAGAAGATAGAATGAACGGACATAAAGATATAAAAGGAGAGCGGCATGGATGACAAAGGCCTGATAATTGGAATTGAATATGATAAATCAGTGGTACAGGCTTGTGTCTATGATGTGAAAACTAATATACCGGCAGCCTGTGATAATGTGAAAGGATTTTCTTTATATGAGGCAGTTATGCAGATGAAAAATATATATAAAGTGAATACTGTTGACTGCCTGTGTGTGACCACTGGAACATATAAAAAAGATGTGCTGGATGATATAAGCAGCCAGATATATTCGCTTGGAATAGGTGAAAGCAACTATATAATAACTGGTTATGTGGCCAGCTTTGCATACTATGCTTATTCACAAAGAAAAGAGCTGTATAAGTCAGGAGTTGTTCTTATGGACTATGATGGAAAGATTGTGAATATATACAGACTCTCATATAATACGTACAATAATGAACAGTACATAGTTTCTAATACACAGACATATACACCAGATAATAATGCAGGAATACAAGATAAAGGACTCGTATCATATATTACAGAATATTTTAACAGTAATCCTGCATCATCGGTATATCTTACAGGAAAAGGTTTTGATGTTGGAAAGCTGCCAGATGGATTATCAAGGGTTCTCGTTAAGGGAAGAAAAGCGTATATAGGTCAGAATCTTTATGTACGTGGTGCATGTTATGCAGCATATGAGCATGTATGTCAGGATATATTTGACAATGTTACACTGCTGGTGGACGGCTGCGTTAAAGTTAATATAGAAACTGACATAAGTGAACATGGAAAAACAATGAGATTCCGTATAATAAAACAGGGAACAGACTGGTATATGGCAAGAAGAAGTGTTGATTTTATTATAGAAGATATGACGTCATTGGATTTAAAGCTTGTCATGTCAGATGGAAAATGTATTGACAAAACAATAGATATAAGCAGCATACCATACCGGGAAGGAAAGACAACGAGAATAAGACTCGATATATATGCCATATCACAGGACCGATGTGTTGTAAAAATAAAAGATATGGGATTCGGGGAATTATTTAAATCCTCCGGCAGGGTAATAACAGATGAGATAGACTTAAGCGAGGCATATGTATGAGTACGATGATCTTATGCAGGGACAAGGTTGCAGTTAATCCTTTATATGTAAGTTATTCTGATATCAGATTATATACAGAAGAAGAATTGTGCTATTATATATACAATAATATATATATTATAACAAATGAATTCATAAATGATGAACTGATACATTTCTTAAGAGATGAGACAGGGGACGTGGCGCTGGCAAGAAGGGTTGAACAGATGAAAAACAGTGATGCCGGGCTTGCTGCAATACTTGTAACCATATTAAAGTCAGTTGATTATTATTCGATAGATGAGATAGACAGAATCAGTGAAATATTAAGTACACTTGATAGCCAGAATGCATATGAACGACTAAGGTCAAGAGCAGATACATATTTTGACAGAAAAAGATATTATAAAGCGATTGATTGCTACAGACAGATTATAAAGGAATATATAAACGAGGCTCCGGGAGCATTTGTTGCAAGAGTTTACCATAATATGGGTGTAGCATATGCGAGAATGTTTCTGTATGAAGAAGCAGCACAGAGCTTTATGTCAGCTTATGAAATAGGACAATATGCCAAGTCTTATAATAATTACCTGGCAGCCAGATATCTTGCTGACAGAAATAAAAAAACTGTTATAGAGGATGTGTCTGATGAAGAATATGCGATAAGAAAGCGTATGGAAAATCTTATGGACAATGCACAGTATCAGGACGAGTATAGAAAGTTAGAAGAACTGTCAATAAGAAAAGAACATGGTGATGTGTCGTTTTATCATAAATCTGTTAAAGATATGCTGCACGACTGGAAAGAAGAATATTGTGATTATTGTTCGCGCGATAATTGAAATTGAAACAACATAGTATAAAGGTACTGCGAGGTGATATAACAAGTGGGATTGTTTGATGCTTTAAAAAAAGGGTATGATAATGATGATGATTTAAAGGATCTTGAAGAGCTTATGTATGATAACGACTCAGAAGTTAAAAACAGACGCTCTATCAATGACATGATAAAAAGCTTCGAACTTGGAAATGATGCTGAATCAGATCAAAGTGAAACACCGGATTATAATGCTATATCAGGTCATGTTATTAGTGAGAAAATGTCAGAAGACGGGCCATCAGGTCTTGCAGAAAAAACAAGAAAACAGCAGGCTGATGTCCAGAAAGAAGAGGAAAAGTATGACAATCTTCTTAACAGTATACAGACACAGACACTGATCCAGAAAGTTGATAATGTGTCAAAGGCAAGGGATAATAATAAAAAAGCAGAAAGAATAACAAAGAGCAAAAAACGGGATATTGTTAATGATAATAAAAATACAATAAGTAATTCATATGCTGATGACACCAAAGAGGAAATCATAGATAGTAAACTGGAATTAAGGCAGGAAGAACTGGATGTTGACAATATAAATATATCAGGCTTTACAGGAACAGAGGTTGGCAGCTTTGTAAAAAGCCAGTGTGATATATGCGAGGAAGCATCAAGATATATAGAAAATGCAAAGGTTGAATATGACAGTGTTACAGATTACTATGAGGATATCCAGAAAATAGAAAATGCTCCTGATGATATAAAAAGAGAACTTATCATGGCAGCAGACAGGGTGGATAATCTGTCAGTTGACAGAAGAATATTAAAGATGCCGGACAATAAACTCTCAAACAGGGCTTACAGAAATATGGAGATGTATGAAGCTGAGTTTCCGGATGCCATAGTTAAGTTACGTGCCGCTGAGGATGATAAGAATGCGATAGCCAGGGATATACGTATGGTGAAAGCAGAGCGTTCCATGTGCAGGATGGAAGCTAAGGAACTCGTAAAAAAACAGCTGAGGATAAAAAGATACGCACAGCTGATATGTGCGTTACTTGTCAGTGTGTTTGCCGTATTTATGCTTATTATGATATCTTCGGGCAATACAGATAATGCAGGAGCTTTTATAACGGTTGCAATTCTTGCCGGAATTATGGCACTTGGTCTGTTTGCATACCTTAAAACAATAGAAAGAAAAGTATATGTAACAGAGATTAAGCTTAATAAAGCAACAGCGCTGTTAAACAGAATTAAGATAAAATATGTTAATGCTGCTAATGTATTGGATTATCAGTACAATAAGTATTATATAAAAAGTGCATATGAGCTTGAGCAGAAGTATCAGGCGTATGTTGAAATGAAAGATGAACAAAGAAAAATACTTGAAGTTACGAACAATCTCACCAATGCTGAGACAGATCTTATGCATATACTTGGAAGACTGGGTGTTATAGATACGCACATCTGGATAGCACAGGTTAAGGCAATACTAAACCCTAAAGAGATGGTTGAAGTAAGACATAGCCTGTCGGTAAGAAGGCAGAAGTTAAGAAACCAGATAGAATACAATGAAAACAGAATAGAAGATGCCAAAAATAATATTAAAAATATAACTAAAAAGAATCCGGCATATGCAAAGGAAGCAATGAAGATACTTGATATGTATGATTAATGACAGATGTATAAATGATTACGAAAGAATTGTAAGCCATAAAATAGTACTTGCTAAAACTATAAGTTGTGTTACAATTAAGAATGGTTTTTTGTGAAAAAGAGATTAAGATTCCTAATTAAGAAATATTACGCACATAAGCTGTGCAGTGCAAGAATGGAGGATAAGATGAAAGAGAAACTTGATGCAATCAAAGAAAGTGCTTTATCCCAGATTAAAGCAACAGATTCTCTTGAAAAGTTAAACGATATCAGAGTTGCTTTTCTTGGAAAGAAAGGTGAACTTACAGAAGTCTTAAAGAGCATGAAGGAAGTAGCTCCAGAAGACAGACCTAAGGTTGGTCAGATCGTCAATGAAACAAGACAGGCAATCGAGGAAGTATTGGATGCTGCCAAGAAGGATCTTGCTGCTAAGAAGAGAGAACTTCAGATGAAAGCAGAGGTTATTGATGTTACACTCCCAGCTAAGAAGGCTGAATTAGGACATAAGCATCCTAACACTCTTGCACGTGAAGAGATAGAAAAGATATTCATCGGTATGGGATATGAAGTTGTAGAAGGACCAGAAGTTGAATATGATCATTATAATTTTGAATTACTTAATATACCTGCTAATCATCCGGCTAAAGATGAACAGGATACATTCTATATTAATGATAAAATAGTGCTTAGAACACAGACATCACCAGTTCAGGCGAGAGTTATGGAGAAAGGAAAGCTGCCTATCAGGATGATATCACCTGGACGTGTATACAGGGCTGATGAAGTTGATGCAACACATTCACCTTGCTTCCATCAGGTTGAAGGACTTGTTATTGATGAGAACATAACATTTGCGGATCTTAAGGGAACACTTGCAGAGTTCGCAAGAGAACTTTTTGGACCAGATACAAAGGTTAAGTTCAGACCACATCATTTCCCATTCACAGAGCCAAGTGCTGAGATGGATGTAAGCTGCTTTAAGTGTGGCGGTAAGGGATGCCGTTTCTGCAAGGGTGAAGGATGGATAGAGATTCTTGGTTGTGGTATGGTTCATCCACATGTATTTGAGATGTGTGGAATCGATACTGACAAGTATACAGGCTTCGCATTCGGTGTAGGTCTTGAGAGAGTGGCACTGCTTAAGTACGAAATCGATGATATGAGATTACTATATGAAAATGATACAAGATTTTTAAAGCAGTTTTAATTAATATCATTTAAAAGCATTAATGTAAGATGTGAAAAGATATATAAAAGGTAATGTGTATGATGTGTATGAAACCAGAAGTGAGATATATCTGGATATTAATCATGCATATGAATAAAGTAAATAAGCCCGGTGCAGTCAGATTATGAGAGCGTGATTGTTTAATATATGGGCGGGAATGGAGATTAGTATGGATACATCTATTAAATGGATAAAGAACCTTGTTCCAGGTTTAGAGTGTACAGATCAGGAATTCAGAGATGCTATGACTCTTTCAGGTACTAAGGTAGAATGTTTTAACAGACTTGACAGGAATCTGGAGAAAATAGTAGTTGGTCAGATTCTTTCAGTAGAAAAACATCCCGATGCAGACAAGCTTGTAGTATGCCAGGTTAATGTTGGAGATGAGACAGTTCAGATAGTAACGGGAGCTCCTAATATCGTTCCTGGAACAAGTGGACAGAAGGTTCCTGTAGTTCTTGATGGAGGACGTGTTGCAGGAGGACATGATGGAAGTCCGCTTCCAGAGGATGGAATAAAGATTAAAAAGGGTAAGTTAAGAGGCGTTGAATCGTGTGGAATGATGTGCTCAATTGAAGAACTTGGTTCTTCAAGAGAATTCTATCCAGATGCAGCCGAGAATGGTATATATATATTGGGTGATGATGCTGTTGTAGGTTCAAGTGCTATAGAGTATCTTGGACTTGATGATACAGTATTTGAATATGAGATAACTAACAACCGTGTAGACTGCTACAGCATACTCGGTATTGCAAGAGAAGCAGCAGCTACATTCAGAAAGCCTTTTACACCACCAGAAGTACACGTGGTTGGCAACGACGAAAATGTTAATGATTATATAAAGGTTGATGTACAGGCATCCGACCTTTGTAAAAGATATACAGCAAGAGTTGTTAAGAATATAAAGCTTGCCCCATCACCAAAGTGGATGCAGCATAGACTTATGACAGCAGGTATAAGACCTATAAACAACATAGTAGATATCACTAACTATGTTATGACAGAATACGGACAGCCTATGCATGCCTACGATTATGATACTATAGCAGGTAAGAAGATTATAGTAAGAAAGGCAGCAGAGGGTGAAAAGTTCGTAACACTTGACGGACAGGAAAGAACACTTGATTCAGAGGCACTTCTTATATGTGATGGAGATAAAGCTATTGGTTTAGCTGGTATCATGGGTGGAGAAAACTCTATGATAACAGATGATGTTAAGACTATGCTCTTTGAAGCAGCTACATTTGATGGCACTAATATAAGAAAGTCTTCTAAGAAGATAGGTTTAAGAACGGATGCTGCAGGAAAGTTTGAAAAGGGACTTGACCCAGAGCTTGCACTTGAAGCTATGAACAGAGCATGTGACCTTATAGAAGAACTTGGTGCAGGTGAAGTTGTTGGTGGAGTTGTTGATGTATATCCAGCTCCAGTTGTCAAGAAGAGAATAGCTTTCGAACCAGCTAAGTATAATGCACTTCTTGGAACAGATGTTTCTAAGGAAGATATGCTTGAATACTTCAAGAGACTGGAAGTGGAATATGATAAGGATACTAATGAACTTATAATACCTACATTCAGACAGGATCTTAACAGAGATGCAGATATCGCTGAGGAAGTTGCAAGATTCTTTGGATATGATAATATTCCGACAACTCTTCCTAAGGGTTCAACAACTATGGGTAAGATTACATTTGAAAGAAGTATTGAAGATGTGGCAGGAGAAGTAGCACAGTTTACAGGCTTCTCACAGGCTATGACATATTCTTTCGAGAGTCCTAAGGTGTTTGATAAGCTTAAGCTTCCAGAAGATTCAAAGTATAGAAAGACAGTTGTAATATCTAACCCACTTGGTGAAGACTTCTCTATTATGAGAACGCTTCCTGTTAATGGTATGCTTACATCACTTTCAACTAACTTTAACAGACGTAACAAGAATGTTAAGCTGTATGAGTTAGCTAAAGTGTACATTGCAGCTGACGACAAGTATGAGCTTCCAGATGAAAGAGTTATGTTTACTCTTGGTGCATTCGGTGAAGTTGATTTCTTCTCTATGAAAGGTGTTGTAGAAGAATTCCTTGAAAGAATAGGCATGAATAATAAGCCTGAATATGATCCGGCAGCAGGAATCTCATTCCTTCATCCAGGACGTCAGGCTGATATCATATATGATGGCACTAAGATTGGATATATTGGTGAGTTACATCCAGATGTAGCAGACAACTATGCTTTAGGTGAGAGAACATATCTTGTTGTTATTGATCTTGCAACAGTAACAGGTATGGCAAGCTTTGACAGGAAGTTTAAGGGTATAGCCAAGTTCCCAGCAGTAACAAGGGATATCAGTATGGTTATGCCTAAGTCAGTTCTTGTTGGTAATGTTGAGAAGATTATTGAAAAACGTGCTGGAAAGATACTTGAAAGCTATAAGTTATTCGATATATATGAAGGTGCCCAGATTAAGGATGGATATAAGTCAGTGGCTTATTCTATATCATTCAGGGCAAAGGACAGAACACTTGAGGACAAGGATATCACTCCTGTTATGGAAAAGATATACAAAGACCTAAGCGATGCAGGAATAGAACTTCGGGCATAGATACGTCAAAAGAAAAACTAGAGGAATATTATGGATTTACATGATTTTTATTATGATCTGCCAGAGGAACTTATAGCTCAGGATCCTCTTTCAGATCGTTCAAGTTCAAGACTTATGGTACTTGATAAGAATACTGGAGAGATTGAGCACAGGATATTCAGGGATATAACAGAATATCTTAAGCCTGGTGACTGTCTTGTTATCAATGATACAAAGGTTATACCAGCCAGACTTATCGGTGAAAAAGAAGGAACAGGTGCTGCTATAGAGGTACTTTTGCTTAAAAGACTTGAAGACAGGCAGGATACATGGGAAGTCCTTGTTAAACCTGGTAAGAAGTGCAGGGTAGGAGCAAAGATAATATTTGGTGGAGGAAAGCTTAAGGGTGAAATAATAGATATAGTAGAAGAAGGAAACAGACTTATACAGTTCACATATGATGGTATATTTGAAGAGATACTTGATGAACTTGGTCAGATGCCACTTCCACCATATATAACACATAAGCTTCAGGATAAGAACAGATATCAGACCGTATATGCCAAGCATGAAGGTTCAGCAGCGGCACCAACAGCAGGCCTTCATTTTACCAAAGAACTGCTTAAACAGATAGAAGATATGGGAGTTAAGATTGCGAGGGTTACACTTCATGTTGGTCTTGGAACCTTCAGACCCGTTAAGGTTGAGAATATACTTGATCATCATATGCATTCAGAATTCTATCAGGTTGATAAGGAAGCAGCTGATATTATCAATGCAACTAAGGCTAATGGAGGCAGAGTTATAGCAGTAGGTACTACAAGTACAAGAACACTTGAATCGGTAGCTGATGAGAATGGTCATATACCGGTTAAGAGTGGATGGACAGAGATATTTATTTATCCAGGTTACAAATTCAAAGCTATAGATTGTCTTATAACTAACTTCCATCTGCCAGAATCAACACTTGTCATGCTAGTGTCTGCACTTGCAGGCAGGGAGAATGTTCTTCACGCTTACAAGGTGGCTGTTGAGGAAAAATACAGATTTTTTAGTTTCGGGGATGCAATGTTCATAAAATAAAATAATAAGAAACATTAACGCAGAAAATGCATATTAAAAAAATATAAAATTAACAATATAACTTTGACATACAATCACTGATATGGTAGTATGTCAAAGTTATTGGTGTTATAAAGACATAATATAAGGTTTTTTAGTACTGACATCATATTATGTTATCATGTTTATGTTTATTTATAGTGATTGACATAATAATATTAACTTATGTGTAAATGATATGAGTAGCACAGATGATCGCGGCTGTTGGCGTTGAATGCCACAGGTGAGGAAAGTCCGGGCTTCGCAGGGCAGGATGCCGGATAACGTCCGGTGGAGGTGACTCCAAGGCTAGTGCAACAGAAATATACCGCCAGGGCAAGAGGTTTTTACTAATGTTTTTTACATTAGTATTTCCCGTTGCTCATACAATAGCAGCTTGCTGCTATTGTTATAGACTTAACACTTTAGTGTTAAGTCTATTGGTAAGGGTGGAAAGGCAGAGTAAGAGACTACCGCAGTGCTGGTAACAGTACTGGCTATGTAAACCCCATCCGAAGCAAGACCAAACATAAAGCAATACGGCTGCCCGTCGTGCTTTTAGGTAGGTCGCTTGAGCTTACTGGTAACAGTAAGACTAGATAGATGATCGTCATCAGCCAGTTAGTGGCTGAACATAACCCGGCTTATAGTGCTGCTCATATATTGTGTGTTTAAAGAGGCATAGAAACCAATAATCAAAAAGATATGTACATTGTGTATATATAGCAGAAACGGAGAATGATATGAATTCGAGAAGTAAGAGGAAAAAGAAACGAATTTTAAAGATTGTAAGAAACATAGCTATAGTACTTATACCGGTCATTATAATAGCATTGTTAGCGTTTCGTTATGTTAATGATGCCAAAGGGCTGCTTGCAGAGGTAAATGTACTTAAAACAGAACTTAATACTATAGTGGAGTGCGTTAAAGAAAAGGATATAACAAGTGCTGAAAGTGAAACAGCAATGCTTGATGAGTCATTATCAAGAATGAATAAAACATTGTCAACTAAGAGATGGAAAACATTGTCACGTATGCCATTTGTTGGAAAGTATGTTGATTCTGCTAATATACTTGTGAGTGCTGCTAAGGATGCATCAAGGGATATGTTAAAGCCGGCTTTTAGTGTGATGGAGGAATATCCTTTGTCAGAACTTAAGACAGGTGATGGATTCAGCGTAAGCACTATTAATGCATATCTTGATCTTGTAGAGGATGTAGTGCCAAGATTAGATGATCTTGCATTGAAACTTAAAAAAGTAAAACT
The DNA here is from genome assembly GCA_002435585.1 of Lachnospira sp. UBA5912. GTDB lineage: Bacteria > Bacillota > Clostridia > Lachnospirales > Lachnospiraceae > Lachnospira. The sequence continues at coordinate 6,751 of DJDY01000095.1, read as the reverse complement.
TCCAGCTGGTAAAGCTGATATGATAAACGAATATGCACAGAAGCTCACAGATCTTACACAGGCATATAAGGATAACAATGAATACCTTCCACTCTGCAGGGAGTTCTTAGGACATGGAGAAGATAAGTTATATCTCCTTGTTGCACAGAATACGGCAGAGATAAGGGCAGCAGGTGGTTTCCCAGGTTCTATGGGAACTATCAGGATAGAAGATGGTGTGCTCTCAATTGAAGATTTTAAGACAGTTTATGACGTATTAGACGACTTTCCATCAGACAGGGCTGATATTACATCAGAAGAATATGAACTTTACAGTGACTGGTTAAGATTTGCAAGAGATGCTGGATATAACCCTGATTTTGAAAGAGTAGCCGAAGTATGGGCATATACTTATGAGGATAAGAACAAGGTTGATGTAGATGGCGTTGTATCACTTACTCCTGCTATTATCCAAAATGTTCTTCAATATGTAGGCTCAGTAACATTATCTGATGGTACAGAGCTTAATGGTGATAACGCTACGGAAGTGTTACAGAAGGAGCTTTATTACAGATATTTAAGTGATAAGAGCGGAATCAGCTCAGATAAGGGCAACGATTATGTAGATGGATTGTTTGCTGAAACAGCCAAGGTTGTAATGGAAAAGCTTGTCAGTGATTTTGATACCAACAGAATAGCACAGTATACGAAAATATTTACTGATGGTGGTAAAGACAGAACTATCATGATGTGGATGGAAGATGATACTGCACAGGAATATGTAAGACAGGCAGGTTGTTCAGGAGCTCTTAATTTTGATTCGACAAAGCCGGAGGCAGGTATATTCTATAGCGTAGCTAATGGATGTAAGCTTGGATGGTTTGTAGACCTGGATACAGAGATACTTGACCAGAGAGATAACGCAGATGGCAGTTCAACATATGATATCAAGGTAGATATAACAAATAGTCTTACAAACAGTGATATGTATAAGGCTGGTACGTATATTCTTGGTAACTATGATGGTAATATGGAGTGTCAGATTCACTTGTTTGCACCTATGGATGGTACAATAAGCGATGTTGAAGTTAACAGAAATATTAACATGCAATATTCGGAATATGAAGGACTTGAAGTAGCCTATAGCTTAGGTTATATGTTAGCACCTGGAAAAACAATAGAAATCACATATAAGGTGACAACATCAACTTATGCAAAAGAGCCTCTGGAAATAGTTAAAACACCTACTCTTCAGGCTTATAGGTAATGAATAGGCACATGTAGATAATATATAATATATGTTGTAAAAAAGCAGCAGATAACCGATGTTTAAGTTATCTGCTGCTTTCTTTATTGCGTTATTGTGTTTATATATATTATTTACCAGTGTACTTCTCTTCACAATACTTACATCTATATACCTGCTTTTCAGGGTCAGCAAGTATGAATACCTGGTCAAGTTCCTGCTCTATAGATGTGATACATCTTGGGTTCTTACATTTGATAACATTAGTTATCTGCTTAGGAAGGGAAAGAGTTTTCTTTTCAACAATCTCTCCGTTTTTAATGATGCTGACAGTTATATTATGGTCTATGAATCCGATAGCATCAAGGTCTACAAGGTCAAGGCCACCTTCTATTTTAATGATATCTTTTCTTCCCATCTTACTGCTTCTGGCATTCTTGATAATAGCAACCTGGCAGTCAAGCTTGCCAAGACCTAAGTTGTTATATATATCCATAGCTTTTCCTGCTTCAATATGGTCTAATACGAATCCTTCGTTAAGTTGTCCTACATTTAACATGATAATCCTCATTTCTGCGCACGTTTTTACTCTTATCTGGTTTGTGTGCGTAAGGTGCGCATGCACACAAATCAAGGGCGTGAAGAATTATTTTTCACATGGTTACATTTTTTTGTTGAAATGTTATTGCTTTATTTGGGTTTCGGTGTTTAGTGGGGCACAGGTAAAAGAAATTTTCCACACGCATAAACACCTTTTTATATTTTTGACACTTGCATCATATGATATAAAAATATAAATGATATAAATTTAAACTTATTTAGTAATCTTAGTTAAGTTCTAAGAGTGTCATTATAAGAGCCATACGCACATATACGCCGTATTGTACCTGCTTGAAATAAGCAGCTCTAGGATCATCATCAACTTCGACAGATATCTCATTAACACGAGGAAGTGGATGAAGCACATACATATTGTCCTTGGCAAGAGCCATCTTTGCAGAATCCAATACATAGAAATCCTTCATACGCAGATACTCATCCTCTGAGAAGAAACGTTCTCTTTGTACTCGTGTCATGTAAAGTATATCAAGCTGTGGTATAGCCTCTTCAAGACTTTCTACCTCTATGAATTCAGCGTTGTTAGCAGCCAGTACATCATCCCGTATGTAATCAGGTATTCTTAATTCCTTAGGTGATATAAGTGCGAACTTTACATTATTATATCTTACAAGCGAGTTGATGAGTGAATGTACAGTCCTGCCGAATTTCAAGTCCCCACAAAGTCCGATAGTGAAATTATCAAGAGAGCCTCTTAATTCCCTGATAGTCATAAGGTCTGTAAGTGTCTGTGTTGGGTGCTGATGACCGCCATCACCTGCATTGATAACAGGAATGGAAGATTTGCTTGCTGCAACCATAGGCGCACCTTCTTTAGGATGTCTCATGGCACATATATCAGCGTAGCATGAAATAACCCTGATTGTATCTGATACACTTTCACCCTTGGAAGCTGAACTTGAGTTAGCAGAAGAAAAACCTAATACAGAACCCCCAAGATTGAGCATTGCTGACTCAAAACTAAGACGGGTTCTAGTACTAGGTTCATAGAATAAAGTTGCTAATTTCTTTCCATCACATACGTGACTGTATTTCTTAGGATCCTTTGAAATGTCTCTGGCAAGATCAAGAAGATCTGTTAACTCACTGACACTTAAATCCAGTGGACTAAGTAAATGTTTCATCAATTATTCCTCCGTGTGTTGTTGTTATGTTATAGCGTTATCCGACTAAATAATAAAAATATGATTGTAAAACAATCAGTTTATTAATAGCCAATAACATTAACATATATATTACTATTATTTAACACAATTCTCAATTGTTATTTTGAAAAAAGTGTGATAAAATTGTAAACATTATTGATACTGTTTAAGTTTGATTCATGACAATAAGTTGTCAGATATAGGTTGATATCAGAGTTATGCGGTAATGTATATGCGGTATCAGTTGTTAAATTAGCTGGTTTAACATAAGAATGGAGGAATAGTTTAATATGTCAAAGATAATATTAACAGGAGACAGACCAACAGGTAAACTTCATCTGGGACATTATGTTGGTTCATTAAAAAGAAGAGTAGAGCTTCAGAATTCCGGAGAATTCGAGAAGATATTTATAATGATAGCAGATGCACAGGCGCTTACAGATAACGCAGATAATCCTGAAAAAGTCCGCCAGAATATAATAGAGGTAGCACTTGATTATCTTTCAGTAGGTATAGATCCAACTAAGTCTAATATATTCATACAGTCACAGATTCCACAGCTTACAGAGCTTACGTTTTATTATATGAATCTTGTTACTGTATCCAGACTTCAGAGAAATCCTACAGTTAAGTCAGAAATAAAAATGCGTAACTTTGAGGCAAGTATACCAGTAGGTTTCTTCTGCTATCCTATAAGCCAGGCTGCTGATATAACAGCTTTCAAGGCAACTACAGTACCAGCAGGTGAAGACCAGGAACCTATGATAGAGCAGACAAGGGAAATAGTCAGAAAGTTTAATGACGTATATGGAGATACACTTGTTGAACCTAAGATTCTGCTTCCTGATAATCAGGTATGTTTAAGATTGCCAGGTACAGATGGTAAAGCAAAGATGAGCAAGTCGCTTGGAAACTGCATATATTTATCAGATTCAGCAGAAGAGGTTAAGGATAAAGTAAGGGGTATGTATACAGATCCAGATCATATTAAGGTAAGTGACCCTGGCAAGATAGAGGGTAACACAGTATTTACATACCTTGATGCATTCTGCACGGATGAAGATTTCTCTTTATTCTTACCAGAATATAAGAATCTTGATGAGCTTAAGGATCACTATAAGAGAGGCGGCCTTGGCGATGTTAAGGTTAAGAAGCTTCTTACGGAGGTGCTTAATAAGGAATTAGAGCCTATCAGAAACAGACGTCATGAGTATGAGAAAGATATACCAGAGGTATATCACATATTACAGGAAGGTACTAAGAAGGCATACGCAGTGGCAGAACAGACACTTAGCGAGGTGAAAGCATCTATGAAGATAAATTATTTTGATGATGTTGAGCTTATAAAGCACCAGGCTGAGAAATATAATGGACAGTAGAAAATAATACTTTAGCAGACCAGACAGGGTGTTTCGCTTGAAATAATAAGTAAATTCATGAAGGATTTCGATAAGCCGGCGGATGAGGCTATGGATATACTGGGTATAGATGGATCAGAAAAAGAAGAATTAAAGAAAAATATAGAACTAAGAATCATGTGAAAAATATAAAAGCAAAGAATAATTATAAAAGCTACATCAGAGATATATTATAAATCTGATGTAGCTTTTAGTATAGTATGAATAACATACATAAATTAAATATGGTATAATGATGAATAAAGTGAATGAAGTTGCATTAAAGCTTCTTAATAACCATATTATTAGGTCGTGATATCTTAAGTTCCTTACCATTCATAACAATAAGTCCCTTTTTATAATCTACAGTAAAGATTGTAATAGAGTTTCCTTCGTTGTTCATAGACATAAGGTGCTTGTTGTCTGGAAATACACACACATACTTAGGATAGTCGCCACTTACAGGAAGAGAGTTAAGAGTAACAATTTTCCCTGTTTTCTTATCAACGGAATATATAGTAGCAGTGTTGTCGCCAGC
>DJDY01000095.1:0-1794 GCA_002435585.1 Lachnospira sp. UBA5912 | reverse complement strand
GTGTTGTCGCCAGCATTAGAACATATGAGATTGTTGCCATCGTTGGCAAGTATGATATCCGCAGCAGCACTGTTTGACTTATGGTTACGTCTTACAGTAAATATGTTCTGAATCATCTCGAATCTTGTTTTGTCAGAATTCTTGTCATAAGAATATACATTAATATAGTTCTTTAATTCACATACAACATAAGCATATCTGCCATCTTCTGAAAATATCATCTTTCTTGGTGCTGATTCCTGCTGTGAACGGATGATATCAAACAGCTTAAGCTTGCCAGTTCTGTGATTGAATTCATATAACTTAATCTGGTCTATACCAAGGTCGCATGCACATAATAAGTCTTCATCAGGTGTGAAGCAGGTACTGCTTACATGGGGACGGAAGTTACGCTCAGCTATACTTCCCATGCCTTTGTGGAATACTTCATCGGCTATGTCACCAACCGAGCCATCAGCATTGATATGCATAACAGTTATCTTTCCATCGTGATATCCAGATACTACAAGGAAATTATTCGCCTTAGTAACGGATATATGACATCCTCTCATGCCATTAATAGATGCTACATTCATAAGCTCAAGGCTTCCGTCTTCAGTAATGGCATATGCAGATACACCCTGATCGCATATAGCATATAGAAATCTCTTATCATGCGAAAGAGTTATATAGGAAGGGTTATCAATAGCTACTTCACAACGCTCATATATACGTCCCTTCTCAACATCGCAATCGTATATATGTATACCTTTACTGCTTTCGTGAGTATAACTTCCCACATAAGCAACGTAATTATCTTTCATAGTAACCTCCAATCGTTATAACAAGAACTAAGTGTATACTATATGTAGTGCATTATTTATCTGTATATCTTTTAAGCTTATATCAGGTATTAGATGTTCAACGGCTTAATATAGAATGTGTGAAATGTTTGTCCGGTGAAAAACATATATCCCTTTATTTGACAGATAAAATCAGAAAATACACTTAAGTATCACAAAATATATGTATATATTAGCATTTTTCTTTATGTTTATCAAGGCAGACATTCACAAGTACAATATCTTTACCAATAGATTTAATACAGCGGAATGGAATCACATATACGAACTCCCTGCCAAAGACTCCGCATAGTTTGGCGGGACCTGGAACTATGATAGACTTTATGCATCCGTTAGAGGGCTCAAAGTCAATATCAATAACACACCCAAGAATTCTGCAATCATCTTCATTGATAACCTGCTTGTTTTTAAGGTCAAACATTTTCATGCTGAATGAAGCTCCTTATATGATATCATTATTATTTTATGGGAAATAATATGAAATGTGAAAAGATAGCAGTATAGTAAACTGTAATAATAATCTAAAGATTAAATGAATATATTGTGAAAGAAAATGCATACATATTTACATAAAAACATTTTATGGTAAAATAATAACAATTAACAAATATTAAAAACTGAATATTAATAAAATACTGGTAAATATATTAATGGATTAAGGAGGAGTGAATTATATGTACTATTTTTATGATGCAACATATATACTTGTTCTGATAGGTGCAATTATAAGTATCATAGCATCTATGAATGTCAAATCAACATTTAACAGATACAGCAAAGGAAACCACAGAACTAATATGACAGGTGCAGAGGCTGCAAGACAGATTCTGATGGCAGAAGGAATAACTGATGTCAGGATAGAAAGGGTCAGTGGCAATCTTACAGATCACTATTCACCTAAGGAAGGAGTACTTAGATTATCTGATAGTGTGTATGATGTTAATACGGTGGC
>DJDY01000032.1:251-2773 GCA_002435585.1 Lachnospira sp. UBA5912 | reverse complement strand
ATCCGCAATAAACTTATATCAGAATTAACCGAAAGTGCTATAAAAGATAAAATTCACATATACGAAGAGGATTCGGGTCTGCATTTCCTGTTAAAATACGATACGGATTGTACTGACGAGGAGTTAAAAAAAAGAGCCCGCAGCCGTGGTCTTATGATATCATTCCTCTCAGATTACGTTATCAATAATTCCTACAATAAAGCTGAATATGAACATATAGCTATTGTTAATTATTCAGGTATAACCAATGATTATATATCAAAAACCGCACAGTTACTTGTTGATATTTATACATCATGACACATGCGTCATGAACTTCAGCGTAACAACTATTATAAAAAGCTGCAGGAACATAATCTGGCTGATGTGTTCCTGCAGCTTATATTATACAACATTCCTGTTATGTTCATCACTACATTCCCTGTAGAAACGGTATTGTCCTCTTCCACCTCTTTTTGCTTCATATAAAGCCTTGTCAGCATTCTTATACATGTCATAATAATGAGGATTACCATCACTAGAAAGACTTATACCCATGCTTATGCTTATCTGATATCCTTCATATATACATGATACATTCTTGAATATTCTGTCAACAATATCTATAACATTATCTTCCTTCTTATATTGAACATATACAACAAATTCATCTCCGCCATATCTTATAGCAATGTCATAATCTTCTCTTATGCTGTCTTTTAATCTTGCAGCAACGCACTGAAGAACACAATCTCCAAAATAATGTCCATATGTATCATTGACTGACTTGAATTTGTCTATATCAAATATAATGAATGCTGAGTCAATATATGATTCATTATCTATCTTATTCTTAATAAGTAATTCTCCTGTAACGTGGTTATATAATCCAGTAAGCAAATCCAGTGATGCCTGCTTGGCAAGTGACTGTCTTAAAAACTCCTGCTGATATCTTTCACTTACATTCCTAAGACCGACTATACCAATAATATCGCCTGTAAGATTATCCTTTGCAAGATATATTGTTTTACTTATCCACATTTCTTCATTCTGTGTATCAAGTGTTCTATAATCCTTTGTAAGTAATGTGTTGCCTCTGTTATATTCTTCTATCATATGCGCTGATGTGGCAAGTAATACATAATTGTTTACAGTATCATCTGACACTCTGTTTTTCCATCTTCTACAGTATTCATCGTAAGAGCATGGTACATTTATCCCAACTGCATTAAGTACTTTAAGTACGCTGTTTTTCTTTCTTTGTATAATATCATCTTCTATAACATCCCTTGAAAAATTCACCTGGTATAAAACTATAGACTCTGACATAAGTGCATCCTTATACTGTTCAGCTGTCTGAAGAAGCTTCTTTAATTCAAGATTCTTTTCTTCAATAATACTGTAATACTTATATCTATGTGAAACATCCCTGTATGTTACTGTTATATGACCGCCATCATCGATATAATGCATAAGAGTTATAAGAATCCACTTATATTCTCCATCAACCATGAATCTTATATCTTTACGCAGCTTGTTTTCTTCGCTTTTATTAAATCTTTCAAGTGCCTCATACGATATAAGTTCTATAAGTCCATCTCTATCATCAGGATAACATGCATCAATATTCTTCTGTCTCCATGCATCATATCCCATAATCTTTCTTATATCTACTGTTTTCCCCCCATTATCAAGACACAATACTTTCATATCATTTAAATCAATCTGATATATACCTACATATTGCGTAATCAGATTCCTAAGAATTCTATCTTCCAACTCTAAATATTTATCCATATTACATCACATCCCCAGCATAATATACTGTAATAAGCTTTAATTGACATACAATATATAATATAAACTTACAATATATAGTCTTAAACAAAATATACTTTAATTATACTTATGTCAATTAATATATAATCATCTGCATTATAACCGCGATATTGTAATATTACATAAAATATCACAAAATAATTAACATTAATATATCATATTAAAGTATAAAAGTCACTTAAATTAGTGATATTTTTTTGCAATTTTTTACAAAATCTGACAAAATATAAAAGTCATTTCTGCTTGCCCAAAAAGACTTTTTTTACCTTTGACAGTTACATAATTATATAAATATATAACAAAAGAGGAACAAGTATATACAAATAATATATACTCATCCCTCTAACAAATCCTTATATTAAGCGGATAACAGGCTGTTTAAATCCTGCCATCAATTAGCCAAAGTATCTCTTTAAAAGACCTTCAAAAGCTTTTCCATGTCTTGCCTCATCTCTTGCCATCTCATGAACTGTATCATGGATTGCATCAAGGTTAGCAGCCTTAGCACGCTTTGCAAGATCAACCTTACCAGCTGTAGCACCATTCTCAGCTTCTACTCTCATCTCAAGATTCTTCTTAGTACTGTCTGTTACAACTTCTCCAAGAAGTTCAGCAAACTTAGCTGCATGTTCTGCTTCTTCCCATGCTGCCTTTTCATAGTAAAGACCAACTTCTGGATAACCTTCTCTGTGGGCTACTCTTGC
>DJDY01000032.1:0-151 GCA_002435585.1 Lachnospira sp. UBA5912 | reverse complement strand
ATATCTTCGCTTACGCCCTTAGCAACTCCTACAACATGCTCTGCTGCCCATACTTTTCCGTCGCCCTGTGCTAAAAACTTATCAGCTGTTGCTTTACATACTGGACAGACAAAATCTGCTGGAAGTGATTCTCCTTCATAAACATAACCGC
>DJDY01000108.1 GCA_002435585.1 Lachnospira sp. UBA5912 | reverse complement strand
GCTCCATTTTTTACATCTTCCTTAGTTGTTGACTGCATAGAATCTAATGTAAGAATATTCTGGTTCTTATCCTTAGTATTCTGTATTATTGTCTTTGCAATCTTCTTGTCTGATTTCTCTATTGTCATTATATTATTAAGCTTCAGCTCATCTACCTTCTTCGCTAAGAACACAACTGTTTCAAAGCTGGCTTCACTCTCTGCCGAGCAGCCTGCAAATGCAGCATAATAGCTCAAGCCATAATCATCCACAAGATAGCGGAATGGGAATCTGTCACCAAATAACAGGGTTTTCTGTGAAGCATTTTTTACTGTCTCCTGATACTGTAAATCTAGCGAATCAAGTCTGTTAATATAAGCAGCCACATTTGCCTCATATACATCTTTATTCTTAGAATCTATTTCTCCCAGTTCATCTGCTATCTTCTGGCAAAGTACCTTTGCATTTTTCAATGATAACCATACGTGTTCATCATATTCTTTTTCTTCATGCTCTAACATATCATCTGCTATCTGCTTAGCATTCATATCTGCTGGATAATAAGTTGGCCAGTTATCCATTTCTTCTGACAAGGCATCAAACCCATCATTTCCTGCATATATATGAAAATGTTCTGCTTTACCTGGATTAATTCCATGGTCACTGAACTGGACGTACTTAGGTGCATCCGATGAACCGTCGACTGCCTCGAAGAAATAACGTACACCTCTGTTTCCTGATGCATAATCATATATCTGATAGCCTTTATATTCATATACTGCTTTGGATGCTATGCCATTTTTCACAAAACATATTGTATTATCTGTATCATCTATTGTAATCTGGCTAACATCTGTTTTATAACCAGTTTCATAGTATGCTTTATATTCTTCTGCTGTCTTATCTCCTGATTCAGCTTTACGTTCCATAACCTTATCAAGCGAACCTTCTTCAAGATAAGAATACACTGACTGCCAGTCACCAGCCCAGTCTGAAAGACTTCTGTCCCTTACATCGCTGTCCGCAAAATGAGTATAACCATGATTATGGTCCTCCTCAGCCTGCATTCCCGGCATTGCTTCTTCTGTCTTTACTGTATCCTTTAAAACATCTAACAGATTAATAACCTTCATATTCTTATTAACAGCCTGTTTAAGTGCATCCTCAACCCACGCATCAGATTCGCCTCCAACATATATAAATAAATCACAATTAGATACCTTTAAAATATCTGATGCTGTTGGCTGATAGTTATGAAGATCAACGCCATTATCAAGAAGCATTGTAAGCTCCATATCTGATACATTATCTCCTGCTATCTCTTTGACCCAGTCATATTCTGGAAATATAGTTGTAACAATCTTCACCTTACCATTATCCGTTGTTTTAACAGATGACTGTCCACACGCTGTAAGGCTGATGACTGCCATTATTGCTATTAATAAAATAGATATATATCTTTTCTTCATTGAATAAAACCTCTTCTTTTTTTATGTTTTTGTCTGTCATACATGAATTCACAAACCTAAGCATTCACAAACCAACGTATTTATGCTCTTTGGTCCTGCTTTGCATGACTGTTCATTCATTGAATGGCACAATAAAAGTAAATATCCGCTTTACAACCACTTACTTTACTTTTGCGCTCATTATGATATTCATAAAAAAGGTACACAAACAAAAGGATTTATCTACCATAGACTATAAAACTATAGCAGCTCACCCTTTAACATCTGTATACCTTATATGAGATTTATTCAATTATTCATTCTTACTTTTTTACTTACAGGTGTTGAAACCGCACATAATACACCTATATATAACAATACTGCATACACGGCACATATTATTACTAATCCGGTTATTGATAATGCACCAGAACCTATTGTTCTTACTATCTGTTCAGCCTGCTGTATACTTACACATATAGGGCAGTCTTCACCTGTACAATTATGATTAATTTCTGTTTCAATATAGAAAAGAGAAACTAATGAAATAGTAATAAGTAATACACATACTAATATAGCTTTTGTTTTTCTGCCTACTGTATTCATAGCCTCTCCTTTCCAACATTTTCAATCAGGATTGCAAACGAACCTAGTGTGTTTTACAATCACCTGATTTATATATTACATTTAATCCTTATCTTTACACTCTTCACATATTCCATAAAACACTGTCCTTACAGGGTTCAGCACAAAATCGTGATGTTCAAGCATATGTTTCTTCAGTTTTTCAATCTCATCACATCGTAAGTGTATAAGTTTTCCACATTTTTCACACTTGCAGTGATAACAGCTATTATTATCTACGTGCTTCTTAATATCTTCATCCACACCTATATATTCAAAGCATGCACCTGTTGTACCATCTATTGTATATTTTGCAACCATTCCCTGCTCTACAAGCTTTTCCAGATTACGATATATTGTTGTTATCCCTACTGATATTCCTTTATCTTCAAAATATCTGCTTATATCATTAACAGTAACATGTTCTCCCTCTACAGACTGCATATAAGCTTTTAATTCTAACATCTGTTTAGTTGTATACTTTGTTTTCACAATAATAATCCTCACCTATATATCATAAACACATCATCAATCTGAAAATCATTTTCATTTTATCATCAATTTTTATTTTGTCAATATAATTTGAAAATCATTTTCAAATTAAAGTTTTTGAATAACCGCAAACTTTGACCGATGATAGGTTATTTTTTTTATAAACAGAAATGCATATAGAAACTATTGCATATAATAACTGAATTAAAAATAGCTGACATCCTATAAATGTAACTATCTACATTGTCTAATACATAATCAATCTGACTTTGTAAACCGCTACATCTCATATAAGATATCAGCCATTTTTAATTAAATTTCAACTACAATTATTCATTTATAACATTTCTATAATTATAGTAATTCTCTTTAAATTAAATTATTTCTTCTATATTATAATGTATTAATCAGAAGTTAAAATCTATCACTTTCCAATACATTTACATTATAATAAATTAACCTGCTTAAACAGCCTTCTCTGAGTTCTTCTCACTCTTTGCATAACTCTTAACTGAGTTAACAACAATGATAAGACCAAGTACAATAAGAAGAATTGCTATTATAAGCTGAAGTCCGTTTGCTATAAATACGCTTCCCCATGTAGCCTGACCTGCAGGAATTGTAACTGAAGCTGCATTCTGGATAGCCTTAACCATAGCTATAAGTCTCTGTACAAGTGCTGTGAATGTTACACAAAGCATAATGATAAGAGGTGGGAAGAGCATCTTGTTGCTACGTCCTGTAACCTTTAAGAATACGCAGAGTGTTATAAGAACAAGTGCACTTAATAACTGGTTAGCTGAACCAAATAATGGCCAGATGTTAGCATATCCAATCTTTGTAAGTACGAAACCACAAAGAAGAGTTACGATTGTTGAGAAATATGTATTGCAAAGTAACTTTCTCCAGCCCTCAGCGTGTTCCATATCATCTACGCTGAAAAGTTCCTGGAAACTCATACGTCCGATACGTGCAACGGCATCAAGTGATGTAAGTGCAAGTGCTGATACACACATTGTCATAAATACTGTTGCAAAATGTACTGGAACACCAAACATTTCAAAGAAACCAGCAACACCACGGCTGAATATCTGGAATGGAGTACCTGTAGCTGCTGTACCATCAGCTGCTGCAGCTGCACCAGCTACGCAAAGAGCTATAACAGCAAGTAAACTCTCAAGTACCATAGCACCATACCCAACCTTAAGCATATCCTTTTCATTCTCTACTGTCTTAGATGATGTACCAGATGAAACAAGGCTGTGGAAACCAGAAACAGCACCACAGGCAACTGTTACGAAAAGGATAGGGAACATTGTTCCAAGCTTTGCATTGTTAAATCCTGTATATACAGGAAGGTTCATAGATGGATGAGCAACTACAAGACCAAGTGCTGCACCAACTATCATAGCGATAAACATAAATGTTGTCATATAATCTCTAGGCTGCTTCATAAGCCACATTGGCATAACTGCTGCAAAGAAGATATATATAAATGTAATATAACTCCAGGCATTCTTACCTAAGATGATTGGACAGAAGTTACCAATTACAAATGATGCAACGATAAATACAATACCAACTACAGCTTCTTTCCAGCCTGAAAGATTGAACTTCTTCTGGATAAGGCCAAATACAACTGCAAATACCATAAACATGATAGATACCATACCAGCTGAACCATTAGTTGAAGCTGCTGGTGCTAACTGTGATGCTCCATCAACTACTGTATAAGCATTGAATGTACCTGCAACCATATCTGCGAATGCTGCGATAACAATAAGTGTAAATAACCAGCAGAAAAGTAAGAAAATCTTACGTCCAAACTTGCCAATGTACTTCTCAATGATCATACCCATTGACTTACCTTCATTCTTAACTGATGCATATAAAGCACCGAAGTCTGTTACAGCACCAAAGAATACACCACCAATGAGGATCCAGAGTAATACTGGCAACCAGCCAAATGCTGCTGCCTGAATAGCACCTGTTACAGGGCCTGCACCAGCGATAGATGAAAACTGATGACTAAATACAGTCCATCCATTTGTTGGAACGAAATCTTTTCCATCATTGTACTTAACGGCAGGTGTTTCTGCCTTAGGGTCGATACCCCACTTGTTTGCTAACCAACGGCCATATACCATATAGGCACCAAATAATATAACAGCCGCGATCAGAACGATTACTAAAGTGTTCATAATGTCACTCTCCTATATATAATAAAATTTGTTGTTAAGGATATTTTGCTAATTAATGTTATTCATCTTTTAATAATCTATGAATACCTTTATAACATATTAATTAACGTATTCCTTAACTGATACTTATAAAATGAATATAAGTATCACATATTTCATCAGCCAAATACATGTGGACTTCTACTCGTTATTAACGTAAAAAAAAACGTCTTCACACATATCCTGATATTACAGGATATTGTGCAAAGACGAATGTATATTTACTTCCGCGTTACCACTTTGCTTGCCGGATAACTCCGACCTCTCTACTGCCACACTTAATGGCATGCCCCTTTAACGGTGGGTACCGATTCTGACTACTAGACACCTTTGTCTTTCCCCAGAACTGCTAGCAGGTGAGGGCTTAATCATTCCTTGCTTCCGTTTCTCATCAACCAACGGCTTTCTGTAAGCGGTGATATGAAGAAGTCATTTCCTGTTCTTCGCATTTGACTGTTGAATTAAATAATAAGATAGCCCCATAGTTTTAATTTGTCAACAATTATTTTATTATTTCTTTGTATTTTTTATGTATTTTTAATTTGACAGCTATATATGAGTATCTCACCTTCTTACAATTCAAGATAGTAAATCCAATGTCTTATTCTTTAGGATAAACAGCTTTTTGACCTTTTGATTCTTACATTATATTAATATGCAGCCTCATATATATTTAGTATCTGTTTCTCACTAAGCTGCACATAATTATTCTTAAGAAGCCTCTGCTGTGTCTTTATTACATCACCTGCAAATACAGCAAGATCTGCTTCTTTTACGCCAAACTCCCTAAGTGGTGCACTCTTTAATACATTATCCATAAGCTCATAAAGCTCTTCGAGTGCTATTTCTGGTGCTACTGACAAACTTTTTGCAATAATCTCTTCGAGATCGTTAATTCGTCCTTCTGGTTTTATTTTTTTATACATTTTCATGACATCCTTAAACATAAGCTGGTTAGACTGTCCATGTGGTATATGATATACAGACCCTAACGGATATGCACATGCATGAACTGCAGCACATCCTGCATATCCAAATCCAAGTCCAGCCCAGTTAGATGCCTTTAAAAAATCTGCTGAATAAGCCTTCCATGCATCTTTACCACCAGCCTCTACAGATTTTTTCCAGCACATAAGAATGGTCTTAAGTGCCTCAGTTGAAAAAATCCGAGAAATACTACATCCATTAGGACTTAAGAACGACTCAACACTATGAACCATCGCATCTATTGATGAAGTTGCAAATATCTTATATGGAAGTGATGCAAGCATATCGGTTATCAGCACTGCATTATCAGCAAGCATGGCAGAATCTGCAAGTCCCATTTTAACTCCTTTGCTTACACGGTTAATGACCGAAATGTTAGTAACCTCACTTCCTGTTCCACATGTTGTTGGAATGATAATAAGTGGATGAAGCTTTTTTAAGCTTCCCACCTTATCATATAAATCATCTACTGTGTCATTCTTTCCTGCAACTGCAACTACCTTGGCTATATCAATAACTGTCCCTCCACCAACAGCAATTACCCGGTCATATGTTTTATCACGAAGTTCATCCAGTATTGCATCAATCATGCCATCAGTTGGTTCACCTTTACCATACTTTTCACGGAAAAGAGTCTGTACTCCTGTATTAAGTGGTGCAATATATTTATCAAAGGTGTGTTCTCCACATAATACCAGATCATTCTCACCAATTGATGCTTCACTGGCAAATTGTTCAAATGTATCAAATTCCTGTATTTCTGTTTTTATACAAAAGCCTTTCATCTGCCTTAAGCCTCCTTCTTCATCTGTCCTGTCGTTTCATGTGCAAACTTACGGTCAATCATGTCTATAATCATATCGGCTGTCTCATCCCATCCTAGTATACTGCTATTTATAAGTATATCACGTGTATGTCTGTCTCCACGCTTCTTTCCTGTTATGTATTCATGTCTTGCATGCTGTGCCTTTTCAACAGTTTCCCATTCTTCCTCTGCTTTGTGCATATTCTTTATGCCCTTTTCCTTCATAACAGCTGCAACCTCATCTTCCTTAGGTGCATATATAAATACATTCAGTACATCATCTCTGTTTCTTAAAATGTAATCGCTGCTTCGTCCAACAATTACACATGATGATTTATTTGCGAAATCATTAATTGCCTGAAACTGTGCATCTATAACCCTGTTAGAAAGATTAGCATATCGAACACCATATGAAGTATCAAATGCGTATCTTACACCAATCTTTGTATCAGCCTCTTCAACAAGTCCTTTATCTACACCTATATTTGCTACGACCTTATCTACGAGGTCTCTATTATAGTATTCAATACCTAATTTGTCAGCAATAATTTTAGCTATCTGTGGTCCACCGCTTCCATATTCACAACCAACTGTAATAACAAAATGTCTGTCTGGATACTTTGCATTTGCAAGCACTGGTTCTTCCTGTTCTTCTGCTTTTCCACCATCTTCAACAATAAATATATCACGTCCAAACTCTGCACCATATTTTTTCTTTGAATAACAATAAAAGAAAAAGCCAAGTACAAGCCATATCCCAACGACTACCCATTCCTGCCATACAAGCGCTGCTGAAAATGAAGCTGGAATAATATAAAGCAATGTCATAAAACCAGCCATTGCAACAGCCATTACCCCTACGAACTTTCCTGCCTTAACTTTGTAAGGTCTTTCCATCTCTGGTTTCTTTTTACGAAGAATACAAAAAGATATTGAAACAAACATATATGCTATAACACAGCCAAATGATGCTGCATCTACAAGCCATACAAGTACACCTCTTCCAAAGAAAGGTGCTACTACACATGCAATTCCACAAAGGATAATTGCCGCCTCGGGTGTCTTATGCTTTCCTAACTTACCAAACATTCTTGGAATCATAAGAGATTCACCCATTGAATAGAGGGCACGGCTTCCACCCATAAGAAATGAATTCCATGATGTTATAATTCCACAAAGTCCGCCTATAATAAGAACTTTACCCATAAGTGGTGATCTGAATGCTATTTCTATTGCCTTAGCAGATACAAGTCCATTCTGAGATGACATTTCGGCTGCAATCTGGCTCTGTGGCATTATGTAACATACCGCAAATATAATGAGAAGATACCATGCAACAGCTAAAAATATAGATAATAGCATGATTTTACCAATTTTTTTATATGGAACATTGATTTCTTCAGCTGCCTGTGGGATTACATCAAATCCAATAAAAAGAAATGGTGTCATACATGCTACCTTAAACACGCTGCCTAGAGTTGTACCTGTGCCTGCTTCCCACATTTGTCCTGTAATATTACTTATATCACCATTTACTGCTGAACCAACCACAAGAAGTATTCCAGCGATAGCAATTATTGCAGTAAGAACTGTCTGTAATATAGCTGCTGTTTTAGCACCTTTTATATTAACAAATGTAATTAGTAATGAAACGCCAACACCCAGCAATATTGTTGTTAAATATATGTCTTTTCCTGCTATTGAATACAGATAAACCTGATTAAACTTCGGAAAAAGATATGTTATAACTGTCGGAAGAGCAGTTGCCTCAAATGCTGAGGTAGCTACATAACCTAATATAATCATCCATGTACACACGAATGAACCTGTTGAACCCATAGCTCTATAGCTGAATACATGTTCACCACCACACTGTGGCATAGCCGATGTAAGCTCTGCATAAGTAAGACCTACAAAGAATACCATCATACCACCAATAAGCATTGCTATGATTGAACCCATAAAGCCAGCTGTTGTAATCCAGTCACCGGAATTGATTACCCAGCCCCATCCTATCATTGCGCCAAACGCAATAACAAGTATGTCCCAGGCCCCCATTACCTTATCAAATTTAGATTTCTGTTCCATAATATATCCTCCCACATTCAACAGGCTGCCGCATTAAGATATTTATAAAATGCCATTTTCTTATTGCAACAGCCCTTTACACTACGCCTCCAGTGCCTCTTTTAAAGCTTCTTCGAATATCTCAAGACCTCTTTCCATCTGCTCATCTGTCATTGTAAGAGGTGCTAAGAATCTTACTGTATTGCTTGCTGTACCGCAGCTTTCAAGAAGGAGCCCCTTCTGTAAAGCATTCTGTATAAGGTCTGCAACAAGCTTTGTTGCTGGTTCTTTAGTTTCTCTATCCTTAACAAACTCTATACCAACCATTGCGCCAAGTCCTCTTACATCTCCGATAACTTCATATTTATCCTGAAGTTCCTTATAGCGCTTCATAACTGTATCGCCAATATGTCTTGCCTTAGCTGCATAATCATCACGCTTCATAACTTTCATTACTGCAAGTGCAGCTGCTGCCGCAACAGGATTACCACAGAATGTACCACCAATAGTTCCAGCTGGAGCTGCATCCATAACCTCTGCTCTTGCTGTAATTGCTGAGATTGGAAGTCCTGCACCAAGTGACTTGGCTGTTGTGATAATATCAGGTGCTGCGCCTGCCTCAGCCCAGTATTCAGATGCGTAATACTTTCCTGTTCTGCAGTTACCACACTGAACCTCATCAGCTATCAACAATATTCCGTTATCATCACATATCTTTCTTACTGCTTTAACCCATTCGATTGGTGCCGGTATAAATCCACCTTCGCCCTGGAATGGTTCAACAATCATGCAGGCGATTTCACTTGCTGGTGCGCCTTCATCAAATATTCTATTAAGTTCATCTATATAATACTGGATTGCCTCTGCTTCTGTGTATCCCTTAGGTGCCCTGTAAAGGTATGGATAAGGTGCTCTGTAGATACCTGCTGGGAAAGGTCCCATGCCTACTGCATATACCTTCTTTGCTGTAAGTGCCATTGTCAGATTAGTTCTTCCATGGAAAGCTCCTGTAAAGCAGATAACTCCATTTCTCTTTGTAAATGCTTTGGCAATCTTAATTGCATTTTCATCACACTCAGCACCTGAGTTAGCAAAATATGTTTTCTTTACATCACCCTTGCATGGCATTATTTCGTTAAGCTTTTCAGCAAGGCTTACATATCCGTCATGAACATATACATTGAAAATTGTGTGGAAATATTTCTCTGTCTGTGCCTTAACTGCTTCAATTACTTCCGGATTAGAATAACCTATATTAAGAACACCTACACCGCCAACCCAGTCAAGAAACTTATTTCCATCAAGGTCTTCAAACATTGCGCCACCGCCCTGCTTGATACATATTGGATAAGTCTTTCCGCAAAGTGCCTTTGGAATAGCTGCATCTCTTCTATCTAAAAGTGCCTTTGACTTAGAACCTGGAACCTGTTCTGTAATAATTTCTGGAAGTGCCTTTGATAATTCTGTAGTTGTCATAATAAAATCCTCCTTATTGATGAAACTCTAAAAAGAGAAAGGCGCCGGGAATTATTCATTCTCGACGCCTTTGTCTCTTAAAAACTTAATTTATTTTGTTTATGGTTCATATTATACTATTTTTTATTATCAAATCAATGTTTTTAATTAACTATATTAATTGTGCACCGTGCACAAACAGATAATTTCACATTGATTCTGCATTTATTTTCTGCCCCTATAGCCTCTTATCATAAATGCAAGCTTTAACTCAAGGCATGTATCCAGATTCTCAAAATCAACTCCAAGCAGTTCTCTTATCTTGTTAAGCCTGTAATTAAGTGTGTTTCTGTGAATAATAAGGCTCTGTGCTGTCTCTTTTACATTGCAGTTATGGTTAAGAAAGCTCTCAAGTGTCTCGCACAGACTGCCGTTATTAATTTCATCAGTATCTATCAATCTTCCTAATTTTTTCGTCACATAATCATCAAGAAACCTGCTGTCTGTAATTTTTGATATTAGTGTATATATTCCCTGTTCTTTATAAAAGAATATACTTTTATCAGTATCAGAAAATAACGATACCTTAACAGCCTCTGATGCTTCTTTACGACTGGTCTTCACATCTTCAAGATATTCCACACTGCTTCCTATTCCTGCCCTAAGACAAATGTGGTGTTTTTTTTCAGCATTTTCAATAATATGCTTTAATATTATTCTTAAATTCTCCTCACTTATTCTGTCTGTTGAAACAAGTGCAAGAACACTTCCTGTCTGTGGCATTACAAGGATACTTCCTGAATAAAGCGAAAATTCCATTTTAATAATACTTCTTATTTCCTGACCAATTGACAGTAAATCTTTACTGTCATGACTATTCTTTCCAAATGAAAACTCGATAACGCAGAAACTTCCTGAAAGGTCTATTCCCAGAAACTGTGCCTGTTCTAGCACACTGTCACGGTTAAGATGTTCTGCATCAAGAATTGATGCAAATACCTGTTCCTCTAGATTCCTGTTATTTTCCTCAAGCACAAGTCTTTTACATAATATCTGTGACAAGTCCACAAGTGGAAACTTTACTGGTAGTTCAAAAAGCGGCAATTCCACTTTATTACAATACTCGATAAGCTCCGGCAGAATCTGTCCC
>DJDY01000099.1 GCA_002435585.1 Lachnospira sp. UBA5912 | reverse complement strand
TTAGCTCAGGCTGGACAGTCTATGCTTGCACAGGCTAATCAGGCTAACCAGGGTGTTCTTACACTTCTTCAGTAATCCAGATAATGTATAACATTTACATATATAATAAATGCAGTTGAATTTTCAACAGCATTTTAATAAAATATGTAATGCATAATAATTAAAATAAAAATACCGGTTCATACAATCCATGTGAGTATGAGCCGGTATTTTTGTTAATAAGGCATATAAGTGATGTATGCGATTAATAAGATATAAAACTAAAAGCATAAAACTGACTAATTACAACATATATTGGTTGGATTACAACGAAAGTATAAAAATGATATTGAAAATATATAAAAAGTGTGTTTTTATAAATATATAATATTATTAATAGATTAAAATTCTAATAATAAATATAGAATATAAAAGCACAGGAGAATATATGGGGTTAAAATTAAACAGGAAATATAAAGATACACTATTCAGAAAGGTCTTTAATAACAAAAAAGATTTGTTAAGTCTATATAATGCTTTGAATGATACTAATCACACAGATGACAGCCTTATAACAATTAATACGATAGAGGACGCGATATACATAGGCTATAAGAATGATATTTCTTTTATCATAAATAGCGAATTGAACCTCTATGAACATCAGAGCAGCATTAACTATAACATGCCAGTAAGAGGATTGATATATTTTGCAGAGCTATATAAAGGTTATATAGAACAGAATAACCTGCTTATATACAATGAGAAGCTTGTTGAACTACCATTTACTAAGTATGTTGTGTTCTATAATGGAACAGAGGATGAGTCAGAGAAGCAGGAACTAAGGTTATCAGATTCATATGCCAGACCATCATATAAGAATGGTATAATTGATATGAAAATAGGTATGGGAAATGCGGATAATATAAATAATGCGGGTGAGAGTGGCGATAATCCAAGTGTTGAAGTTATTGTTAAGATGTTAAACATTAATTATGGCTGTAATCGCAGACTTATGGAAAAATGTCAAAAACTTATGGAATATTCTAAGTTTATAGCGCTTGTGAGAGTTAAAAGTGACGATTTGACAGAGAAATATAAGAAAGAAATGAGAGCAATCAATAAGAAAGAGATATTTGCGGAAGCGGTATCACTTGCAATTAATGAAGCAATACGCGATAATGTTCTTAAGGATATTCTTAGTAAAAACAAAGCGGAGGTGACTGATATGTTACTGACAGAATTTGATGAGAAAGCGTATATAGCTGGAGTTAAGAAGCAGAGTTATGAAGCTGGAGAGGCAAGAGGTAAGGCAGAAGGAGGAGAAGAGATGAAAGAAAAGCTACTTAAACTGATAGTGAAGTTAAAGGAAGACGGACGTTCAGAAGAACTTATTAAGATAGCAGATAAGAAACAATTAGAGGAGTTATACAAGGAATATAATATGTAGTTATATTTGTATGGACATGTACATATATTTTTGAGCTATACGATTATAAAAGATTGAAAAAATATTAATATAATGATACAACTGCATCTCAACAAGTGTGTATACAAAAGATAATAATTTCAATACAATTCAAACAATTCAACATGGATAACAACAAAGAAAAATAATTTTAAAAATAATACAAAATAATCAAAAAACATATTGACAAATATACAAGTGAGTGTTAATATACAATTACAAACAAACAAGACCTTAAACATATTAATAATCGATATAAAAGATATATATTAATCATATTATAAGAGACAGGTTCATAAAACAGTATATTAATACATAGATTATATATCGAAACCATTCATTAAGAATGTTAATATAGATGTAAGGAATTGAATGAGAAAGGAAGGTATAGACCAATGGAAATATGACACATACCAAGCATTATGAATAATTATATTCATTGTAGAATAATTAATTAAAAGAATAATGATTTGGAGGAAACCACAATTGAATAACTTAGAATAGCGGTTACTATATTACATAGCGATAATATAGTAACCGTTTTTATTTTCATAAAATTTTCAAAAAATAAAAATTTTACTGTATCTACATTTATATCTGGATCTTTACTTATACCATTATCCATGTCTATTTATGTTTTAAAATCTATGGTGTTAAATCTGCCGATTTTAAACCTATACCATTATCTATATTTATTTATATTCCTTTTTTTTACTATGTTGGACATTAACAATTTAATATGTACAAATAATTTTAAAATGTATTCGAATATATTGAAATAATAATTGTCTAGTGTTATTATCAAACTAAAGTTAGAAAACACTAACTTAATTCAGCAGAAGACAGCAATCCGTGATTAATAAATAGCGAGCAACAGGCAGGGAGGTATGAGGATGTTTATAGAGATTAAAAATGCAAGAAAACATTATGGGGAAGGGGAGGCGTTGGTTAAAGCGCTTGATGATGTGAGTCTTTCATTAGATGAAGGAAAGATATATGTAATACTTGGACCTTCAGGCTCAGGGAAGAGTACACTGCTTAACATGATAGGAGGTCTTGATTCGCTTGATTCTGGCAATATTGTCATATCCGGAAGAAATATAAGCAAGGCAGGAAAGAAACAGCTGACGGATTATAGACGTGAAGATATAGGTTTTGTGTTTCAGTTCTATAATCTTATACAAGATCTTACGGTTCAGGAGAATATAGAGGTTGTATCAGACATATCAAAAAATCCGTTAGATATCAATGAAGTTATGGAATCACTTGGAATAGCAAAGTATAAGAATCGTTTTCCAAAGGAGCTGTCAGGTGGACAACAGCAGAGGGTGGCTATAGCGAGGGCACTTATTAAGAATCCTAAGATATTATTGTGCGATGAATTGACAGGAGCTCTTGATTCAAGGTCATCAAGGGATGTTCTTATGGTCATAGAAAAGGTTAATGCAGACTTTGGAACAACAATTATTATAATAACGCATAACGAAGCTATAGCACATATGGCAGATACCATAGTCAGGATAAGAGATGGCAAAGTTGCAGATTATATCGATAATAAGGAAAGAGCTACAGCTGATGAACTTGAACTTTAGTTGGATTAAGTATTATGTAAATGAGGTATTTACTCTTGATATTTACTCTTGATACTTACTTTTGATACTTTCTTTATAATATGACAATTGAAAGAATAATATGTAGCATGAAAAGAGGATAGTATGACACTTAATAAAAGATATATAAGAAATATTAAAGAGAATCTTTCGTTTTATATAGCAGCCTCTGTTCTGACAGTCGTAGCATTACTTCTGTTTTATCTGTTTTATATAGCTGGAACGGGAATCAAGGGATATGGCGATGAATTTTTTAAGGACAATAATCTTGAAGATGCAACATTTTCGACATATATAGAGATACCGGATGATGAGATAGAAAAGATAGAGGATAAATATGATGTAATATTTGAGAAGGAATATTTCACGAATATAAACGAGGATGATTATAAGGTAAGACTGTTCAAGGCAGACAAAAAGATTGACCTTTATGAGGTTATCGATGGAAGTGATGTAAGCAGTGATGATGAGATAGTTATATCCAAAGGATATGCAGTTAACAAGAACGTTAATATAGGCGATAAGATTAAAATCAGGGATAAAAACTATACAGTTACAGGATATTTTCTGCGCCCTGATTATCTGTATATGCTTGAAAATGTAGATGACAGTTATAAAAATATTTCTACATTTTTTCTTGCTTATATGACAGATAGTGAATATGAGAAAATGGGTGCGAATTCCTGCCAGTACAAAGTTGTATATGGTAAAGATAGTGACAGGGTGCTGTTCAGGAAAGATATGAATGATACATATAAAATGAGCGAATATCTGTCAAAAGACGATAATGCAAGAATAACTATGGTTGATGACCAGGCTATGATGTTTCTTATAATGGCGTATGTTTTTCTTGTGACTATACCTCTTGTAACAGTTGCACTTATATCAATCATAATTGGCAGAAAGATAAAGAGTGAACAGAAAATGATAGGAACACTGTCTGCGCTTGGTTACAGAAAGAGCCAGATAATGAGGCATTACAGTGTACTTGCAATAATACCTGGAATTGCTGGAGGCGTGCTTGTAAGCATTGTTACCAAGGTCATCCAGCAGCCTTATGGAGAGCTGAGTCTTGCAGATTATGAGCCAATGCCGGTAAAGTTTGTGCTTCCAGTACCTATAATGCTGCTAGGTGTAATAGTTCCGACAGTTATATATATGCTTGAAGCAATGCATAAGGTGAACAAACTGCTTAAAAAGGACACTGTTGATATGTTAAATGGTGTGGCAGATGAACGCAGAAGCAGACATGTAATGGTAGGAAAGAAAGGAAAAGTAAGGAGTAAATTTGCAATAAGGAGTATACTTTCTAATCCAGGAAGGAGTTTTGTTGTATTCTTAGGTGCATTTCTAGGCTCGCTTATCATACTTGTAGCATTTATGTTTATCGATTCGCTTAATAACGTGATAGATACAGGGTCAGACAGTATGGGAAGTTTCAAGTATGAGTATATATTAAACAGGCTTGAAACCGATGATATTCAAGGTATTAATGCAGATAATACTGATAAGCTTGTTATATGCAAGTATGAATATGATGGAAATTCATTTATGCTTATAGGTGCTGACAATAATGTAAAATATCTTAATATAGACACTGTTAATAATGGAAGAGCCAATCTTGGTAATGGATGTTATATATCAAATGTTATGGCATATTCATATGGTGTGAAGGCAGGAGATGATTTCACATTTGTTAATCCATCAACAATGGAAGAAAAGACAGTAAAGATAGAGGGAGTAATAAGCAATAATAGCCAGAAGCTGATTGTATGTAATATGGATAAGGCAAGAGAACTGCTTGGATGGAAGGATGATACATATAATGGATTATTGTCAGACAGGGCATTGCAGCTTAATGATGAGATATCAAAGACAGTAACTGCTGATGATATCAAGGAGCAGATGAGTACAATACTTGATGAAATGGGAGCGATAATATATTCACTTGCTGTTATAGGAGAAATAATATGTATTGCATCGTTGTATGTGTCAGTCAATATGCTTGTTTGCGAGAACAGGCACAATATATCTATGCTAAAGGTACTTGGGCTTAAGGATAGAGAGATTAACCGTATGGTTCTTGATGTTAATCATATGATTATTCCAATAGGTATAATTCTTGGAATTGGTGCCGGATATGGAATAATGGATATAATCTTTAAGATATATTCAGGTATAGAGGGAGTATTGTATGAGCCGTATGTGTCAGTTAGGAGTATTGTGCTTACCATTCTAATCGTTATATGTTGTTATGTGGTGTCATTGTTTATGGTAAGAAGAAAGGCTGACAGGGTTGATATGGTGGAAAGTCTTAAGGATAATAGAGAGTAACGATAGGATATAAAGAGCGGGTAAGATAAAAAGAACAATATATTATGGTGGAAGAGTCAAAAGGTATAGTGACACTAATACTTGTGATACTAACACTTTTGACTCTTCCACCATATTATATTTTTATATAAAATAATCTGATATGCTTTTATGATTTGATATATTTTTAATATATCCAGCTTAATATACTATAATATTTAACTATGATTATTTAGAATATCTTTCATTATATTCCTTAACTCTCTTCTGGATTCTGTCAACAGGATTAAGAAGGTTACTGATTGAAGAATCATGGTTAAGTGTATCGATAAGGAGAGCCATATACTTGCTCATATCTACATTGATATACCAAGGCTTTGAAAGAAGTGCTTCTGGCTGGTATACAAGGTTAGTTGTAAGAATCTTGTCGATGATTCCCTTATCATAAGCTTCATCAAACTTATCAAATCCGTTAGTGAAAAGACCAAATGTAGTTGCACAGAATACTCTGCTTGCACCTCTCTTCTTTAACTCAGAAGCAACATCAATCATACTTTCACCTGAAGATATCATATCATCAATGATGATAACGTCCTTGCCTTCTACGTTGCTTCCAAGGAATTCGTGTGCAACGATAGGATTACGGCCGTTAACAATCTTAGTATAATCTCTTCTCTTATAGAACATACCCATATCAAGACCAAGTACGTTGGCGAAATATACAGCACGTCCCATACCACCTTCATCAGGACTGATTACCATCATATGGTCGCTGTCAATATGAAGGTCATCTACGCCAAGTAAAAGATACTTGATGAACTGATAAGTACATGATACGGACTCAAAGCCCTTAAGTGGAATAGAGTTGTGTACTCGTGGGTCGTGAGCATCAAATGTTATGATATTCTCAACACCCATAGCTGTAAGTTCCTGAAGCATAAGAGAACAGTCAAGAGATTCTCTTCCAGATCTCTTATGCTGTCTGCTTTCATAAAGGAATGGCATAATAACATTGATTCTTCTAGCCTTTCCACCAGCAGCAGCGATAACTCTCTTAAGATCAGCGTAGTGATCATCAGGAGACATATGGTTAGTGTTACCGCAAAGAGAATACTCGATGCTGTAGTTACATACATCTACCATAATATATAAGTCATAACCACGGACAGAATCGTTAAGTACACCTTTACCTTCGCCTGAACCGAATCTAGGTGTGCTGGCACTTACAACATAGCTGTCTCTTTTATATCCGCTAAATGCAAGATTAGACTGATTCTCGTGTTCTCTTTGTTCTCTCCAGTTTACAAGGTATTCATCAACCTTTTCGCCCATAGCAGAACAGCTCTTTAAAGGAATGATTCCGAGTGTTCCGTATGGAATTGTTGCAGTATGACGTTCGTCTCGTGGCATTGCATTATCCTCCATTGTATAGATAAAATATTTATTATATAAAGAATTTAATTCATTCATGATATAGCTCTATATCATATACAGTTATATCATATTATAAACTAAATTCTAAATACACATACATAGTTAACTATAATCATAAATGTTATATAAGTCAATTGAATTTGGTATATTTCACAATTATTTTTTAACTTATTTTTTTAACTTATTTCTTTTCAGCTTATTTTTTCCCGGATGACTTACCCCTGGCTATCTTCTGTGTCCTGATATCTTCACAGAATAACCGTAGTATTGTATACGAACTTATAAGCCGTGAAAATATTCGCTCAGAGTATGTATCTTCAAGCTGTGGCATAGAAAGGTTAGTCGATATGATGACACTTTTCTTTCTGAGAATTCTTTCATTAATTATATAAAAAAGCTTTGATACAGTGTAAGAGTTATAGTTTTCTGTTCCCAGGTCATCAATTATAAGAAGGTCACAGTCTATAAAATAACTTACATCCTGATATTCAACATCCTGTCCTTTGTTAAAATCACTGTTTTCAAAACATTTGAACAATTCTATTGCTGTAAGATATATGACACTGTGATAGCTGTCTAGCAGCTCTTTGGCTATACAGTTGGAAAGGAAAGTCTTACCAACGCCGGTCTGACCTAACAGAAGAAGATTGGAAAAACCAGTGTCAAAAGTTTTTACAAAAGACTGGCATATATCAAACACCTTGCGAATATTATTGTATGGTGTGAGTCCTGTTGCAGAATCGATAGTGGTTTTATCATACCAGTCAAAAGAAAATGTTGAAAAGTTCTCGTTGGCAGTTATGTTCTTTAAATTAGAATCATGATATATGAGGTCAATGGCTTTTTTCTTAAAGCAGGAACATCTTGTGCCGTTGACATATCCCGTATCATGACATTTGGGGCATGTGTATATATTATCAAGATAATCCGCAGGTTTGCCTATAGAAGCAAGAAGTTCAGTTTTTCTGTTAATCAGGGACTT
The DNA here is from genome assembly GCA_002435585.1 of Lachnospira sp. UBA5912. Classification (GTDB taxonomy): domain Bacteria; phylum Bacillota; class Clostridia; order Lachnospirales; family Lachnospiraceae; genus Lachnospira. The sequence continues at coordinate 28,945 of DJDY01000099.1, read as the reverse complement.
AAGACGTGTAGTGAATTCATCGGTATTCGGGTCAGATGAATCATTTCCAATACGTCTTGCAGCTTCCTGCATGGAGAGGGAGATTATCTCATCTTCTATAGTCTGATATTGCGGACATAAATGTATAACTTCATTGTAGCGCTCGTTCTGTATGTTTAAGTTGTGTGTATGAATATCATCATACATTCTCATAACAGATGCATATTGTGTGTTGGTAAGTGACATAATAATCCTCATTTCTGCGCACGCTTTTTGCGCATATCGAGTTTGTGTCAAGTGCGCGCAGACGCAAATCTCGAGTGTGAAAATATGTTTTCACACTAATCCTCATTTCTGCGCACGCTATTTGCACAATAACGGATTGTTAAGTGCGCCGGGACATAAAACCATTAGTTGTTATTACTTAGTAAAGAATTGTACCAGTCATCAGACTTCTTGTCACGCTGCTGGAAGTTGTTGAATTTGGTTGAACCGGATTTAGAAGTGTTCTGATACCTTGTCTTGGAGTTGTTGCTTGCTGCATATGCCGCATCATCTTTTCTGATATCAGCCATAGTTGAGATGTTAGAGCTTTTCCACTTTGAAAGAATAGTGTCAGCGTATTCAAAACTTGGCTGGTGTATTGCTTTAATTGTTCTGTTGCAGGCCTCTATGATTATATCGGTATCAAAACAGTAGGTATCTGCCCATTTTGATATCATAGCGCGTTCATGCTGTCCGGGATCTCTGTTGGAGATTCCGAAAGCCTTCATAATCTGGTATACAGAGTCAGTATGGTTAGCTACTTCTTCCTTAGCTTCGGTAACAGTATGTATATCTTTATCAGCCCAGGCAAGAGCGACCTTTTCTATATAGTTAATGCTTTTCTTGTTGTGTTCTACGCAATATTCAAAAAGATAGTCTATAAGTTCAATCGAAAAGTTAAGTGAATCATAGAAATATACTATGGCGTTAGTTTCTTTAATAGAAAGAGGACGGCCAAGATAAGATTCTATGACATATAAAAGCATAGAGAAGTTCTCATCTGAGTTAAGCTCGCTTATCTTTTCAGCGGAATACTGCATGCTTGAAGGTTCAACATGCTTTGCACTTACAGAATTGCCTGTGAAGGCAGTATTGGAAGAGGTACTGTTATCTGAATTAAAGCTGTCAATACTGCTGTTAATATTATTGCTATCGATATGACTTAAGTCGTTGATATTGTTAACAATATTAGTGCTGTTGTTTACAATGTTGGCGTTATTGTCATTAAGGTTGTTTATGGTTATGTTGGACAGGCTGTCGTTATCACCAGCAAATGTTAATGATATAACGTTAAGCTTGTCCCAGTAACGAAGTGCTCTCATAATATCTGCTTCAGTCTGGTTAAATGTATCTGCAAGCAGGGAAATGCTTATGTTAGAGCTGCCGATGCTTATAAGATGAAGAAGGTACAGATATACCTTGACGAAATCACCATTAGCTTCTGGTACAAAGCTGCTTATAAATATATTGGAAACGGATGTGTATCCGTAGTTGTTGTTTGTTGTTAAAGTAAGGTTGTTCATAATATATATTAAAAGCCATGTACATTAATAACAGGCTTATCCTCCTTATCCTCCCTGGATTAATTCTGCCAGTGCAGATTATAACATAGTAAAAATTAAATGAAAAGTGAGTTAAAAGCAGGTGGATTGTGTTGTGGATATTGTGGATAATGTGGATAACTCGTGGAAAAGTATGATTAAATGTGTGTTTTACGGAGGTTGTGTGATAAAGGTTGTTAACATAAAAATCCACATTTCTATATTGTGGATAACAACATAAAAATGTGGATAATGTGGATAACTTTGTTGAAAAGCTATTTAAAAGTTGATAAATGCCTATTTTAACAGGTCTTCACCAATTTTATAAACGTCACCGGCACCCATAGTTATCAACAGGTCGCCGTTGATACAATTTTTTTTCAAAAATTCTTCTATTTCCTCAAAAGATTCGTAATAGTAACATTCCTTTCCTTCAGCTTTAATAAGTTCACAAAGGTCAGCTGAACTAATACCAAGATTGTCTGTCTCACGGGCAGGATATATCTTTGCAAGAACAACATGGTCAGCAAGTGCAAGTGCTTTGGCGAATTCTGGCATAAGAGCCTTGGTTCTTGAATAGGTATGTGGCTGGAAAACACACCAGATTCTGTTGTGTGGGTACATCTTAGCAGAATTAAGAGTTGCAGTTATCTCATCTGGATGATGTGCATAATCATCTACAACTGTTACGCCGTTAAATACCCCCTTTTTCTGGAAACGTCTGTCAGTACCAGTGAAGTTACTAAGACCTTTAAGAATGGCATCCATAGGTATTCCAAGCTTTGTGCAGGCTGCTATGGCAGCGAGTGAATTGTATACGTTGTGTACACCTGGAACGGAAAGCTGGACAGTTACCTCTGGCTTATTATTAATAAGAAGAGTATATGAGCAGCGGCCGTATTTATCATGTTGGATATCAGTGGCACTGTACATTGACTTAACAGGGTCAGAACCAAAAGTTATGACCTCACAGTCTGTATCTTTGTAGAAATATCCATAATCATCTATATCCGTGTTGATAACTAAAGTTCCATCAGCTGGAAGCTTTTCAGTAAACAGCTTGAAGGAATGACGTATATCATCAAGATCTTTGAAGAAATCAAGATGGTCAGCTTTAACATTAAGTATTATGTTTAATGTTGGGTTAAATGAAAGAAAGCTGTTGGTATACTCGCAGGCCTCTGTAACAAACAAGTCAGATTTTCCTACTCTTATGTTGCCACCTATGCTGTGGAGAATTCCGCCTACTGATATAGTTGGGTCAGCATCAGCAGCAAGAAGTATCTCAGTAATCATGGATGTTGTAGTTGTTTTTCCATGTGTACCTGCAACATTAACAGCGGTGTGGTAGTTTTTCATAATCTGTCCAAGAAGCTCGGCTCTTGTCATGGTTGGAATGCCAGCCGCTATGGCAGCCTTTAACTCTGGATTGTCTGGGTGAATGGCAGCTGTGTATACAACAAGATCAATTCCATCAGTAATGTTGTCTGCAGACTGTGGATATGATATATGGCAGCCATCTTTGACAAGCTCCTGTGTGAGTTCGGATTCGTGTGCATCAGAACCAGAAACAGTAAATTGCCTGTCAAGAAGAATCTTAGCAAGACCGCTCATGCTGATACCGCCTATTCCTATGAAATGTACATGTATTGGACTATTAAAATCAATATTAAACATATGATGTTCCTCTTTCTTTGATTATTAATTATAGATGTGTAATAATGATGAAAGTATCATCATTACTGGTTTGCCAGTTCATTGTTACAGATAAATGCTGAAATGATATATATGTAACAATGATTATCTGACTAATTTAATGTAATATAATATGAAGCCGATGTCAAAAGCCCAAAGACTTATAAACGTATGCGCTAAAAACTTCTGGATTAACATCGTTTAACATACTATGAAATGAGTGTCAAAAGTAAATTATGACACTTACATTATACTATAGAGATTATATGCCTAATGTAAGCATTTTTCAAACATTAAATAAAATGAACTTTTATGGGATTTTTGGTAATAAAGTTATGTTAATATGCATAAAATGTATACTGCATATAGAAGCTATGTAAAATAAAGCAGAAATTCTGTGAAAAATACATATGTTAAAATGTAACAATAAAATGTCAAATAAATTGTATGAAAAATCACCAAAAAATGACAAAATTATTTTTACTTAATTGAAATTATATGGTATAATTTATACAACTTAAGATAGTAAATTAAACATCAGAGGTGGTAGCATGATTAAAAAAGAAATGATAGCTATGCTGTTAGCCGGTGGTCAGGGCAGTAGACTAGGTGTTTTAACAGCTAAGGTAGCAAAGCCTGCAGTTGCATTTGGCGGAAAGTACAGAATAATCGACTTCCCACTCAGCAATTGTATTAACTCAGGTATAGATACTGTTGGTGTATTAACACAGTATCAGCCTCTTCGACTTAATTCCCACATAGGAATCGGTATTCCATGGGATCTCGACCGTAATGTAGGTGGAGTAACAGTCCTTCCTCCTTACGAGAAGAGTACAAGCAGTGAATGGTATACAGGAACTGCCAATGCCATTTACCAGAATCTTGAATATATGGAGCAGTATCATCCTGAATATGTACTTATTCTTTCAGGTGATCACATATATAAGATGGATTATAAGATAATGCTTGATTATCACAAGGCAAACAATGCTGATATTACTATAGCAGCTATGCCGGTACCTATTGAGGAAGCCAGCAGGTTTGGAATCGTTGTTACTGATGAGGATAACCGGATAACAGAATTTGAAGAAAAGCCTGCTAACCCTAAGAGCAACCTTGCTTCCATGGGTATATACATATTCAAGTGGAGTGTGTTAAAGGATGCACTTATCAAGCTCAAGGATCAGAATGAATGTGACTTTGGTAAGCATGTAATTCCATACTGCTTTAACAACAATAAGAGAATATTTGCATACGAATATAACAGTTACTGGAAAGATGTTGGAACATTAAGTTCATATTGGGAAGCTAATATGGAGCTTATAGATATAATTCCTGTATTTAATCTTTATGAGGAATTCTGGAAGATATATACAAGAACAGATACAATTCCACCTCAGTATGTTGCAGATAATACATTTATTGAAAAGAGTATCGTTGGTGATGGAACAGAAGTATATGGACGAATATACAATTCAGTTATTGGTTCGGGTGTAACCATAGAAGAAGGTGCTGTCGTCAGGGATTCTATCATTATGAATAATTCAGTTATTGGTAAGAACACCATAGTCAACAAGTCTATAATAGCCGAGGAAGTAGTTATAGGTGATAACGTAGAACTCGGTGTTGGTGAGGAAGTACCGAATGTCAAGTTTCCTAAGATATATAACTCAGGGCTTGTTACGATTGGAGAGTGCTCAGTTATTCCTGATGGTGTCAAGGTTGGAAAGAATACAGCAATATCAGGAGTTACAACAGCAGAGGATTATCCTGATGGCTTATTGCCAGGCGGTGGAATCATAATTAAGGCAGGTGAAGTAGAATGAAAGCGATAGGTATAGTATTAGCAGGCGGCAACAACAGGATGATGCGTGAACTGACAAACAAGCGGGCTATTGCTTCCATGCCTATTGCAGGAAGCTACAGGGCGATAGATTTCGCACTTAGCAACATGTCTAACTCACATATCCAGAAGGTTGCAGTTATAACACAGTATAATGCAAGATCACTTAATGAACATTTAAGTTCATCTAAGTGGTGGGATTTTGGTAGAAAACAGGGTGGATTATATGTATTCACACCTACCATAACAGCAGAGAGCAGCAGCTGGTATAGAGGAACAGCAGATTCCCTTTATCAGAACATAGACTTTCTTAAGTCAAGCCACGAACCTTATGTGGTTATTGCATCAGGTGATGGTGTGTACAAGCTTGATTATAACAAGGTGCTTCAGTATCACATAGAGAAGAAAGCTGATGTTACGATGGTTGTAAAGAAGCTTGATAACAGAGCTGACATTGGAAGATATGGCGTTGTTGCACTTTCGGATGACGGACGTATCACAGATATTGATGAGAAGCCACTTGAGACGAATCTTTCAACAGTATCAACAGGTATATATGTAGTAAGAAGACGTCTGCTTATTGAACTTCTTGAAAAGGCAGCAGAGGAAGACAGATATGACTTTGTAAGAGACATTCTTGTAAGGTATAGAAATATCAAGAAAATATATGGTTACATGCTTGATACATACTGGAACAATATCTCTTCAGTAGATTCATATTATAAGACTAATATGGACTTCTTAAAGAGAGATGTAAGGAATTATTTCTTCAAGCAGTATCCAGATATATATTCTAAGGTTGATGATCTGCCACCTGCTAAGTATAATTACGGGGCTAACGTATCAAACAGCCTTGTGTCATGCGGATGCATAGTTAACGGAACAGTAGATAATTCAGTACTGTTTAAGAAGATATACATTGGTAATAATGCAGTTGTCAAGAATTCAATCATCATGAATAATGCATATATAGGAGATAATGCATATATTGAGAATTGTATAGTTGAAAGTAACAGTACTATTAAAGCCAATTCAAGATATGTTGGCGAAAATGGAATAAAGATTGTCATAGAAGACAGTCCTTCATATTATTAAGAGTAGAAACTAGGTCTAATAAAGACAGATAGGGGTAACAAATGAATATTACAGATGTTAGAGTCAAGAAGATTGCTGGCAGTGGAAAGCTCAGAGCTTATGTATCAATCACTTTCGATGACGAGTTTGTCGTACATGATATCAGAGTAATCGATGGAGATAAAGGCTTGTTTGTAGCTATGCCAAGTAAGCACTTAATTGAAGGTGGCTTCAAGGATATTGCCCACCCTATTAATAAGGGTGCAAGAGAAAATCTTCAGGATGCAGTTTTGAAAGCATATTATGATGCTGATGATGTAGAGGAATTATCAGAAGACGTATCAGATTACGCAACAGGATTAGCAGCACAGTAATACGGAACTGAGATTCTAAACTGTAAGATATCATAATCAAACTACAATTAAATAAAATATGTAAAACGTAAAGAGATGTCCGTTAATGCTTAAACATTGACGGGCATCTCTTTTTATGATGAGCACAAAAGAAAAAGAAGCGGTTGTAAAGCAGGCATATACATTTCGGGCGGATTAACGAACAGTTATAATTGTTTAAGTTTCAGAGCGGTTACCCTTTATTTTTCTGAACTGTGTTGGTGATATTTTATTAAGATGTTTGAAGGCATCACCGAAGTAATTGCTGTTATCATATCCACATTGCAGAGCTATTTCTGTTATATTCAGATTGGTTTCAAGCAGAAGCTGTTCTGAATGATTAATGCGCACTGTATTCAGATATTCTTTGAAACCAAAGCCATTAACGGATTTGAACTTTTTGGAGAAATACGATGAGTTAAGATGAAGCATATTAGCAACCTCATCAAGTGTTATGTTGTGGTTATAATTCATCATAATATAGTTCATGGCTTTCTGGATTGAAGTGTCAACTATCTGCACATTATTAACAAGTGAAGTTGATGATGCTAATGCATTGTCACAGTATCTTGCAAGGCTTATAAGAAGATTCTGCAGGTGGCATTTAATTGAACATGGTGACATTTCTGTGGGCTTGTGTTTTTCAGTTATCAGCATTTTAAATATATGCTGTATATCTTCTCGGTGTTCTTCCGGTATGGAAAAAAAGTGCATATAATATATGTCCTTGAACCGGTTAAAGCCAAGAGTATCTATTAAGTCTGAGGTGTAATCAAGTGTAAATTCTATATATAAGCGTTCGTGATAAGTGTTTTCAAGATAAGTTGTCTTATGAAGGATATTAGCAGGAATAAAAAGTATAGTTCCAGGATTCATTCTGTATGTGTTGTCATGGATAAACATATTACAGGAGCCGTTTATAAGATAATATAATTCACAGTATGAGTGTGAATGTGCAAGCCTCATGGAATAAGCAGAATTATAAGTCTGTTGTGATATTTCAAAACGTGATGCCATAAGAATCTCCCTCATTATACTAGTATTAGTAAATAATAAATTATTAAAAAATATATGCAATATGCATAAAAATAATGCTGATTATATGTTTGCTATTGACATATATTATATTATACACCTAAAAAAATCAGTACACAATATAATTCATATCTAAAAATGAGTAGATATAACATATAATTTGTGATAGATTGAAGACAATCGGTTTTAGGACGGGGGTCTTGCCGTATGTATATTCAGGGAGGTATTATCAAATATGAGTAAGAACAGACGTATCAAAAAGGCTGCAACAGTTGTTGCAACAACGGCTATGATTGCAAGCATGGTTCCAGTGTCTGCATTTACAAGTGCACTGGCTCCAGTACAGTATGTTATGGCAGAGGAACAGAATCAGGAGACAAGCAAGCCTAAAGTACGTGAGACGATATGGAATTCTGTTGAGATTGGAGAACATGAAACAAAAGGTGCATGCGTATATGGAGATAATGGAACAGTAAAGATAACAGGAGCAGGTACTAAGTTCGATAAAGATAACGGTGTAGATAATCTTTATTATAATTATTGTGAAGCAAAAGGAGATATAACATTCACAGCTAAGATGAAAGTAACAAAATCTGCTGAAAAAGGCTCACAGGCAGGTATTCTTATAAGAAATGCAGCGGATGATGCTGAAAGCCAGTCTGAGGCTTTGTATGCAGATGTTGATAAGAACCAGTTCAGATATGGACGTCATGGTAATGGTAAGAATGGTGCAAGCGGACTTGGAAAGCTTAAAAGTGATGATGAGGTTTATCTGAAGCTTGAGCTTAAGTATCTTGATGCAGAAGGAAAAACACAGGTAACTTATTATGTTGCTTCAAACGCGGATTTTACAGATGCTGCAGTTAAATCTGAGAAGCTTTCAGGAATAGATGCAAAGACAGTAGGTTTCTTTGCAACAGATGGAACTGAAGCAGAGTTTTCAGATATAAGTATCATGGAGAATTACACAACAGATGATGGTGAGGTTATTAACAAGTCAGTGTATGATTCATCAAGAGGAGAGCTTTCATTTGCACATTCTACAAGTAAAGATTATTCAGGTAATTATGATGCTGGCAACTCATTCATAACTGAGGCAGATGGCAATGTGTTAAAGGTTAACCATACACGTTCTGCAACTGTAAAGGGTAATATCCGTGAAGATAAGGGAATGGATTATATATTATTCCCAACAACTACTGAGGATATGACAATAACAGCAGATATAACAATTAATACAGTTGATTCAGGAACAGATAAGCAGGGCTTCGCTATAGGTGAGTTCTCTACAGAAAAAGGAAGTGCTACAGCTGTTGATGTATTGCATTTCCAGAAGAATAAGGTGTTCCAGCATACATACACAAGTACTAAAAGAGGTTCAGGTAACTGCGGTGATCCTAAGGCATCTAACATTGAATTAGGTACTGCATATTCTGTAACTTATACTAAGAAAGCAGATAAGGCAGATTATAAAGTGGTCGCTGCCGATGGAACAGTTATTCTTGATTCAGCGGCTAATGGAACAACTATAGATTTATCAGCAGATGTTTATTTCGCAGGACTTAAGTCAGGCAATCCTGTACAGTATGGTTTTGCATTTTCAGGAATAACAGCAGACCTTTCTAATGTTAAGCTTATGAATTCAGATGGTGTGGTTGTATATGATATGAATGATTACTATGTAGCAACAGGAGAAGCACCACAGATAGCAGCACCAGTTGCCAATATTGCGGATGACAGGGAGAGTATTGATCTTTCATGGAATGTAACATCAGAAGGCAAAGGTAATGTAAAGTATTCTGTATATGTTTCAAAGGATGGCGGAGAGTATACGAAGGCAGGAGATACAAAGGTTAATTCATTCTCATTTAAAAATATGAGTGGAGATGGAAAGTATTCATTTAAGGTAGTTCCTTATGGTGGAGATACAAAGGGAGCAGAGGCTGTTTCTAACGAAGTGAATTACCAGACACCTTTGTCAAGGACTGTTTTAAGTGCAACGGCTGATGATAAAAAGGTGGATCTTACATGGGATGCAGTAGAAGGCGCAACATCATATGATGTATACAGATCACTCGGAAAGACAGGAGAAAAGACTCTTATTAAAACAGTCAGTGAGACAACATATGAAGATTCAGATGTAAAGGCTGAGGAGCCATACTATTATTATGTAGTTGCTAAAAACGAGAGCAACACAGGTAATCCATCAGCAACTATACAGGTGCTTACATCAATAGGACATACAGGTGAGTATGTATATGAGAATGAAGCAGCTAAGATAAGTGTTGTAAGCAAGGATAATGATACTATATTTAAAGATAAAACAAGTATTGCAATGAAGTCTGACAAGGCAGGAATGGCAAAGCTTATTGTAAATGGTGCTGAGGCAGGAACATGCAAGGTAGAGGCAGGCAAGCAGTTCTCATTTGATTTTGCACTTAATACAGGCAGAAATGATGTTGAGGTATTACTTACAGATGATGACAATAAGACAACAAGAAAAACATTTAATTATGTATGCAATCCTGAATATGATATTGTTGTAGATGCAGCATATACTGGAAAAGACGGAGAAGTGGTAGATGGACATGCTACATATAAGACTGTTCAGGCAGCAGTTAATTCAGTTCCTGAAACTAATGCGGGAACAAAGGTTATATTTATAAAGAATGGTGGATATCAGGAAAGAGTAGAAGTTAAATCACCTAACATAAGTCTTCTTGGTGAGGATGCAGAAAAGACTCATCTGTTCTATTCAGTATGTGTAGCCAATGGTAATGCTGACACTATGTGGAATCGTAATGCTATGTATGTTGATACAACAGCAGAAGGCTTCACAGCAGAGAACCTTACTATAGAGAATTCTTATAACTATACTAATGGTAACGACCAGCAGGCAGATGCGTTATGTATTGTTGCGGATAAGACTTCATGTGTTAATGTAAAACTTGTAGGTTTCCAGGATACTCTTCTTACAGATTCCAGAGTTAAGGGTGAGGATGGAAATTATAAAGTTACAAGACAGTATTTTGAGAAGTGTTATATAACAGGTAACGTAGACTTTATATATGGAGCAGGAACATCCGTATTCAAGGACTGCGATATTGTGGCACGTTATACAGAATATAAGGCAGATGGATGCTTTACAGCAGGTAGAACATATGCATCTACAAAATACGGATATGTATTTGATGGATGCAGATTCTTAGCAGAGGATAAGGTTGCAGACGGATCTTACAGAATGGCCCGTCCATGGGGCGCTGATGATTCTACAACATTTATTAACTGCTATCTTGGAAGAGCTATAAGTGTAGAGTCTGGCAAATCATATGGTGACATGAGTGGTAATCTGGCAGCTAATGCAAGATTTGCAGAATATGGTTCATATGGACCTGGATATGTTGTTGATAATTCAAGACCACTTCTTACATCAGAAGAGGCTAAGGATTATACATCTGCAACTGTTATGGGAGATTACGATGTTGAAAATGTAATAAATAACATTTACAAGAAAGTTAAACCAGAGGAAGTAAAGCCTGATGTTAAGGTTGATAAGAAAGAAGATGCACCAGATGTAGAAGTAACTATTGATGCAGATTCTATTGATCTTTCTGATGATGAGAAGGATGCTGTAAGCAGCGGACAGAAGATTAGTGTAAAGGTTGAGGTAAGCAATAAAGATAATACTGTTGACCAGGCCGAGAAAGAGGCTGTTAACAAGAAAGTTGCTGAGAGCTTAAAGGATGCAGTTATAGGACGGTTTATAGACATCCAGCTTACCAAGCAGGTAGGTAATGCAAGTGAAACTGCTGTAGAAACAACTAAGAAGCCTGTACAGATTAAAGTGGCTGTACCAGAAGATCTTGTTAATAAAGACAGTGGTAAGACAAGAAAGTATAGTATTGCAAGAGTCCATGATGGAAAGGTAGATATTATAACAGGTTCAGATGTGGTAGAATCAGAGGCTGATGGAGTTAAATATATCACATTCTCATCTAATGAATTCTCAACATATGCTATTTGTTATCAGGATGTCGCCAACAGTACAGATGATGGCAAGAAAGATGACGATAAGAAGGACGATGGCAAAGTCGATGACAGCAAGAAGGACGATGGCAAAGTTGATGACGGCAAGAAGGACGATGGCAAAGTTGATGACAGCAGGAAGGACGACAGTAAAGTTGATGATGTTAAGACAGATGACAGCGCACAGCAGCCTTCAGCAGATACTAAGTCAGAAGAGCAGAACAATACAAGCGATGAAAAGGAAAGTGTTGCAACAGGTGATACAGCCAGAACAGGTTTGTTTGCAATAATGGCCGCTATTGCAGGTGGTATAGCTGCATTTGCAGGAAAGAGAAAGAAGGAAGAAGAGTAAAATATATTCAAAGATAGAATATGTAAGTTTCTGATAGTATATAGTTTATAGTAACAAATAAAAGTCAGGGCATATAAGTATATATGTCCTGATTTTTCAAAATAACATTTTAATACGTTAAAAGATATGGCAGAAACATTATGAAATATATTATGAAAATATATTGTGAAAATATATAGATATTTATATATACATATATAATGGAAAGTGATATTATAAATATGTACATAGATGTTTTGCAGGATATGCTTAAGCATAAAGACAAACTAAGCATAATTAAAACAGTTAATTATGACATGGTAAAAGTATATATGCAGGCATGACAATCAATGAGCTAAGAGGAGGTATATGTATGGGTACAGTAGTAAGATTAGAACATTACACTAAGTCGTTCAAGAAAGCGACAGTTCTTGAGGATATCAATCTTACACTTGAGAGTGGGAAGGTTATAGGTCTTAAGGGAAAGAATGGTTCAGGTAAGACAATGCTTATGAGGGCAATAAGTGGTCTTATTCTTCCAACATCAGGCAAGGTGTTTGTCAATGATAAGGAGCTTGGTAAGCAGATATCGTTTCCACCAAGCATTGGACTTCTTATAGAGAATCCATCTTTTATATCGAATTATACAGGGTTTAAGAATCTTAAGATTCTTGCATCTATCCAGAACAGGATTAATGATGATGAGATAAGGGAAGCTATAAGAAAGGTCGGTCTTGACCCTGATGATACAAGAACATTCAAGAAGTATTCGCTTGGTATGAAGCAGAGATTAGGAATAGCTGCTGCTATCATGGAAAAGCCAGATATAGTTATTCTTGACGAGCCAATCAACGCGCTGGATGAGGCTGGTGCAGGTCTGATAAAGGGTATTCTGGATGAACTTAAAGCGAATGGTTCGCTTATAATTATAGCCTGCCATGATACAGAGGAACTGAACTTCTTATCAGATGATATATATGAGATATATGAGGGTCATATTGTCAGCAAGAATGGGGAAAAGATAGAAGAAGCAGCAGGATAATAAAATAAATAGAGTGATATTGTCATGTAGTGTTATTCTGTCTGATTAAAGCATTGAACAATACACAATATAAGTTTCAGGAGGTGGTTATGTATATAACCACTTCCTTTTTTGGCGGATATCGTATATATTAAAAAGCATATATTTTTTGATTAATGCTATCTGTTACAACTTAAGCGGGACAGATATTATATATCAAAACGTATATGTTTATATGTGAAAATTGTTTTTCGTACTAAGGGTTGGTGTATGTGCACACCTGGCACCAATCTTGTTATACTAAAAATGTGTGCAGAAATGAGGATTTATATGTATATAATAGCGGGTCTTGGAAATCCAGGAACACAATATGCAGGTACAAGACATAATGCAGGGTTTTCATGCATAGATGAACTTGCAGACAAGTATAATATTAGTGTTGATACAGCTAAACATAAAGGACTTATAGGAAAAGGTGTTATAGAAGGAGAAAAAGTACTTCTTGTAAAGCCTATGACATATATGAATAATTCTGGTGAATGTATAAGAGAGGTTATGGATTACTATAAGGCGGATATAGATGATCTCATAGTTATATTTGACGATATAAGTTTAGAACCAGGCAGGCTAAGACTACGTGCCAAAGGAAGCGCTGGTGGACATAACGGAATAAAGAGTATAATAGCGCATCTTGGAAGTGATAAGTTTAAAAGAATTAAGTATGGAGTAGGTGATAAGCCAAAGGGATGGGATCTTGCTGACTGGGTTCTTGGCAAGTTTCCAGCAGAACTTTATCCAACATTAAGAGATGGCAATAAGAGAGCCTGCGAGGCGGTTGAATGCATAATAAGCGAAGGCATAGAAAGTGGTATGAATAAATTCAACGGGTAACTAATCGAATAATCAGGAGGGCGTTTTGAACACATTTTTTAAACCAGTAAATGATACTGTGATGATAGAACAACTTAATAAGGAATTATCTGTGGATGGTGGAAGAACTGCGCTTATAAGTGGATGTATAGACACACAGAAAGTGCATATAGCAAGTGCCATAGGACAGAATTACCGGTTTATGCTTGTTATAACAAGTGATGAAGCCAAGGCAAGAAATATGTGTGATGATGCAGCCTTTTTTAATGGTGAGGCGATATATTATCCAGCAAAGGATGCGATATTCTACAGTGCTGATGTCACAGGCAATCAGATAACAGGGCAGAGACTTAAGTGTATAAGCAGTATCATAGAACATATAAAGAAGTCAGAACATACAAAAACACCGAACAAAGCTGGCAGAAGTAGCGATACAGCAGCACAACACGATAATGGCAATAAAAGTGCAGGCAGTATTAGTGATCTTCTGACGATAGTCACAACTATAGATGGCATATCAGACAGGCTGGTGCCGCTTAAGCGTTATATGGAATCAATAATAACTATAGATAACACAAGTGAGATAGATACAGAAGAGCTTGCAAAGAAAATGGTGTCCATGGGTTTCACAAGAGTCGGGATGGTCGAGAATAAGGGACAGTTCTCAATAAGAGGTGGAATAATAGATATATTTTCGTATACAGATGATGAACCAGTAAGAATAGAGCTGTGGGATACAGAGGTTGATTCAATAAGAATGTTTGATGCAGAAAGCCAGAGGTCTATAGAAAAACTTGATTCGTATCACATATTTCCTGCTACAGAATACATTTTTACAGATGAGGAAAAGAAGCAGGGACTTGATAAGATACGAAGGGAAAGAGATAAGCAGCTTGAGTGCTTTGATTATGGCAAACGTAAGAGAACACAGGAACAGATAGAGGCAGGCAACAATATCAACAAACTTGTTGGGGATGTAGAGAGAACAGGAAATTATGATAAGTTCTTAGATACAATAATTAAAGATACGTCAGGGTTGTCAGAGTATTTTCCAGTGGAAGATACTCTTGTTGTGCTTGATGAGCCTAACAGGCTTAAGGAATGCAATGAACTTACTCTATATGAGTACAATGAAAGTATGAAGAACAGGCTGGCAGCAGGATATGTACTGCCAAGCCAGACAGATAAGATAAAGACACTTCAGGAAATAATATCGGATATAAAGCATAACAAGAAGCTTATACTCACAACTCTTGATTATAAGCCGGAGGGGTTTGAAACTGATTATAAGACACATATAGAAGCAAGAAGCATTAGTTCATATAACAACAGTTTTGAATATCTTGCCAAAGACCTTATGAAGTATAAAAAGAGTGGATATACAACCATACTTGTGTGCAGTTCAAGAACGAGAGCACAGAGGATTGTGGATGATCTTGGAAAACTTAACATACCATCGTTTTATAGTGAAGATTTTGGGAAGGATTATGGTAAAGGTCTTATTATAGTTACCTATGGAAGTCTTCACAAAGGTTTTGAATATCCAGTGTTATCGTTTGTTGTCATAGCAGAAAATGATATATTTACATCAAAACGAATAAAGAAGCTTAAAAAGAAAAAGCATGATGGAAAGAATATAGCAAGCTTTAATGAACTTAATATAGGTGATTATGTTGTACATGAAAACCATGGACTTGGTGTATACAAGGGAATCGAGAAGATAAAGGTTGATGGAGTAGAGAAGGATTATATCAAGATAACATATGCGGATAATGGCAATCTATATGTCCTTGCTACCCAGCTTGACAGACTTCAGAAGTATGCAGACCAGGATGTGGAAAAGAAGCCAAAGCTTAATAACCTTGGTGGAAAAGAGTGGAGCAAAACAAAGGCAAAGGTTCATGGAGCTGTTGAGGTTGTTGCTAAAGAACTTGTAAGGCTGTATGCCATAAGGCAGAAAGCAGAAGGATATAAGTTCTCCAAAGATACTGTATGGCAGCAGGAATTCGAGGAAATGTTTCCATATGAAGAAACTGATGACCAGCTGAATGCTATACAGGATACTAAAAATGACATGGAAAGCGGACGTGTTATGGATCGTCTTATATGTGGCGATGTGGGTTATGGAAAGACAGAGGTTGCAATAAGAGCAGCTTTCAAGGCTATACAGGATGGCAAGCAGGTGGCATATCTTGTGCCTACAACTGTTCTTGCAAGCCAGCATTACTCCACATTTGCTGAGAGGATGAAAGGATTCCCTGTAAATGTAGGGCAGTTATCAAGCTTCAGGACATCTGCACAGAATAAAAAGACAATAGAAGAATTAAAAAGCGGGATGATAGATGTTGTCATAGGAACTCACAGGATTCTGTCAAAGGATGTTAAGTTTAAGGACCTTGGACTGCTTATAATAGATGAGGAACAGCGTTTCGGTGTCACTCATAAGGAAAAGATAAAGGAACTTAAGAACAACATAGATGTGCTTACACTTAGTGCGACACCTATTCCAAGAACACTCCATATGAGCCTTGTAGGAATAAGAGATATGAGTGTGCTTGAGGAACCTCCAGTTGACAGGCATCCTATACAGACGTTTGTAACAGAGCATAATGATGAAATGATACGAGAGGCAATAACAAGAGAACTTGCAAGAAATGGACAGGTGTATTATGTATACAATAAGGTGCGGAATATAGAAGAAAGAGCAGAGTATATACAGAATCTTGTACCTGATGCTGTTGTGGCATATGCGCATGGCCAGATGGATAAAAGACAGCTTGAAAAGATAATGTATGAGTTCGTTAATGGTGAGATAGATGTTTTAGTGTCTACTACTATTATTGAGACGGGTATGGATATTCCTAACTGTAATACAATGATTATTGAGGATGCAGATAAGTTCGGTCTTTCACAGCTTTATCAGTTAAGGGGAAGAGTAGGACGAAGTACAAGGACATCGTATGCATTTCTTATGTATAAGAGAGACAAGATGATATCAGAAGTTGCTGAGAAGCGTCTTAGTGCCATAAAGGAATTCTCAGACCTTGGTTCAGGCTTTAAGATAGCCATGAAAGACCTGGAGATAAGGGGCGCTGGCAATGTGCTTGGAAAGAGCCAGCATGGACATATGGCAGCAGTTGGATATGACCTGTATTGCAAAATGCTTAACCAGGCAGTTAATGATCTTAAGGGCATAAAGAATGAGTATGAGTTCGAGACAACCGTAGATATGGAAGTGGATGCATATATTCCTGCAACTTATATAAGAAGCGAGTATCAGAAGCTTGATATATATAAAAGGATTGCGGCTCTTGAAACAAGGGAAGAGCTGTCTGATATGCGTGATGAGCTGGCTGACAGATATGGAAGCATACCAGCAAGTGCATCTAATCTTCTTATGATTGCACTTATAAAGACAAAGGCACATAAGATTGGAATCATGGATATAAAAGGAGCTACGCAGCATAATCCATCAGGAGGGGCATCTAACTGGAGAACAGTCATGACTATATATCCAAAGGCAGAAATTAACTCGGATAACATACCACAGCTTGTAGATTCGTTTGGCGGAGCACTTGAATTTAAGCTTAAGAGTACTCCGGAGTTTGTGTGGACAGTTACGAAAAGAAAGTTCACAAGTGCAAGGGAATATCTTGAAGGAATGCTTGATATGATGGATGTAATGGAGGATGCCCTGGATATATAAAACTAAATATAATATTGTATCGGATTTGAAAGATTGTTTATTATGTGATTAATAAAAACCTTATGACATATTTACGGACATATTATTTATATGATAAAAGACTTTACAAATCAGATATTAGTGTTATAATAGATGACAGTTTAGCACTTTAAAGTGTAACGCTTTAAAGCAGATAATCAATAACGGATATATACGTATTAAGAAAAAGTGTCCGCTAATAACAAGGAAGAAGAGGTAGTTAAGTTATGGAACAGAAAGGTGAGTTAGTATCATACAGACCAGATATCAAGGTTGTGGATTGTACACTTAGAGACGGAGGTCTTGTTAATAATTTTGAATTTAGTGAGGATTTCGTGCGTGACTTGTATAAGGCAAATGTAGCAGCAGGTATAGACTATATGGAATTCGGTTACAAGGCATCTAAGGAAGTTTTTAATGTGAATGATTATGGCAAGTGGAAGTTCTGTGATGAGAAGGATATAAGGGCTATAGTTGGTGACAACAATACTGACTTGAAGATTTCTGTTATGGCGGATGTTGGAAGAACTGATTTTAAGAAGGATATCATACCTAAGTCAGAAAGTGTAATAGATATGGTAAGAGTTGCTACATATATTAATACTATTCCTGCAGCTATTGAGATGATTAATTATTGTGCGGATATGGGATATGAGGTAACTATCAATATTATGGCCATATCAACAGCAAGTGAGAATGAATTAGACCTTGCATTAGAGCTTCTTGCAGCACAGAGTAAGGCAAGTGTCATATACCTTGTTGACAGTTATGGTTCACTTTATCCTGAACAGATAAGAAGACTTGCAGATAAGTATCTTAAGGTAGCAGAAAAATATGGAAAGAAAGTTGGCATACATGCACATAATAACCAGCAGCTTGCGTTTGCCAATACAATCGAGGCATGTACTATAGGTGTAAGTTATCTTGATGTTACTATGAGTGGTATGGGAAGAGGCGCTGGTAATTGCTATTCAGAGCTTCTTATGGGCTTCTTAAGGAATCCTAAGTACAGAATATCACCAGTGCTTAAATTCGTTGAAAACCACATGGTTCCGCTTAAGAAAGCGGGTGTTGTATGGGGATGTGATGTGCAGTATATGATTACTGGTAATGCCAACCAGCATCCAAGAACAGCTATTGCGTTTACAGCTGAGGGAAGAACAGACTACGATAACTTCTATACACAGATTACAAGTTATGAATAATTGCGAAAGCCAGTTGGTTAAGAAATGTGAAGCATTCCTGAATCGGAATGGTGATGATTAGTATGTATATAATATGCCTGGTGCCATTTAAAAGGAAAACATGTGCTCATTATATTGCAAATACATAAAAAATACACAGATATAAAGATTAGATAAACAAAATTTATTGACTTATAGAAAGTGTGGGTATAAAATATCCGTAATTTAATTAATCGATGGGATTCATTATAGTAGACACATAAGAGGGTGTCGTGCCAAGGGGCATGTTGTTGTATATCATGCTTATACAGAAGAGTATATAACAGCTGGAATGTACTGTATGTGTATTATCCAGTTTATTGATAGCTGGAAGATGGTATATGGCTGCTCCTGACAGTAGGGTGAGTAAACTGTCGAACACGAAAGGAAGTAAAATTATGGCAAAGAAAGATATTGATTGGTCTAATTTAGGGTTTGGCTATGTAAAGACTGATAAGAGATTTGTATCAAATTATAAGAACGGAGCATGGGATGATGGTGTGCTTACAGATGATGATAAGGTAGTTATCAGTGAATGTGCTGGTGTTTTACAGTATTCACAGTCATGCTTTGAAGGTATGAAGGCATACACAACAGAGCAGGGACATACAGTTATCTTCAGACCAGATATGAATGCAAGCAGAATGGCTGATTCATGTAGAAGACTTGAGATGCCAGTATTCCCAGAAGACAGATTCGTAGAAGCTATTGCTGAAACAGTAAGAGCTAATGAAGACTGGGTACCACCTTATGGTTCAGGTGCATCATTATATATCCGTCCATATATGTTCGGAAGTAATCCAGTTATTGGTGTTAAGCCAGCTGATGAATATCAGTTCAGAGTATTTACTACACCAGTTGGTCCATACTTTAAGGGTGGCGCTAAGCCAATAACAATCAAGGTTTCTGATTTCGATAGAGCAGCACCTCATGGAACAGGTCACATTAAAGCTGGTCTTAACTATGCAATGAGCCTTCATGCTATTGTTACAGCTCATGCAGAAGGTTATGCAGAGAATATGTATCTTGATCCAGCTACAAGAACTAAGGTAGAAGAGACAGGTGGAGCTAACTTTATCTTTGTTACTAAGGATGGAAAGGTTGTAACACCTAAGTCAGACAGTATCTTACCTTCTATCACAAGACGTTCATTAGTATATATTGCTAAGGAATACCTTGGACTTGAAGTTGAAGAAAGAGAAGTCCTTTTTGATGAAGTTAAAGATTTTGCTGAGTGTGGTCTTTGCGGTACAGCAGCAGTTATCTCTCCTGTTGGAAAGATTGTTGACCATGGTAAGGAAATCTGCTTACCAAGTGGTATGGATGATATGGGTCCTGTAACTAAGAAGTTATACGACACAATCACAGGTATTCAGATGGGCAGAATTGAAGCTCCTAAGGGATGGATTTACAAAGTTGACTAATAAAGACAGACGGATTGCTGATTGATTGTCTGGTATGGTTTAAGAGTCACCAGGCATGAATCCATATGATTATATATTCGGTCAGAATGTTGATATGACGTTCTGACCGAATTTTTGTGTTAATAAATGTTAGGCAGCTGCTATTTACATAATAATGTGTATATTATTTTTTGCTTATCATGTATTATTTACATGATAGTATGATAAATGGTAAAAAGTTGTTATATGGTAGTCAGCAAACAGATATGAGAATAAAAATAATGGAGTTACATATGTTATTTAGCGGTAAAGATTTAAGAAAACTTATAGTACCACTTATGTTTGAACAGCTGTTGGCTGTTCTTGTGGGACTTGTCGATACACTTATGGTATCACAGTCAGGGGAGGCTGCGGTAGCAGGAGTTGCACTTGTTGATAATATTAACAGACTTATCATACAGGTTATGTCAGCGCTGGCAACAGGTGGTGCAGTTGTATGCAGTCAGTATATAGGCAAGGGAAAGGATGATGAATCAAAAAAATCAGGAGCACAGCTTGAAATGGTTTTGTTGATATTTTCGGTTATAATGACTGCATTTTCGGTATCATTTACAAGACCATTGCTTAAGATGATATTCGGAACAGTGGAAGATTCAGTTATGGATTGTGCCGTATTATACTTTGTGATAACAGCCCTTTCATACCCATTTTTAGGTATGTATAATGCGGGAGCTGCCATATTCAGAAGTGTGGGTAACAGCAAGGTAAGTATGAATATAAGCATTCTTATGAATGTGATAAATGTGGCTGGCAATGCATTGTTTGTATTTGTGTTTAAATGGAGTGTGGCAGGAGTTGCCCTGTCTACGGCACTCAGCCGTGTGGCGGCAGGTATTGTAATGTCGGCGCTTGTGTGCGGAAAGACGAATCCAATAAGAATAGAACACATAAGATATTTTATTCCAGACTGGTTATACATAAAGAAGATTCTTACAATAGGTATACCATCAGGAATTGAAAATGGAATGTTCCAGATAGGAAAGCTGATGGTTGTAAGTATGGTTGCAACATTTGGAACAGCAGCTACAGCAGCCAATTCTGTTGGATATACGGTTATTGATTTTGCTAATATTCCTGCCTCATCTATGGGACTTGCCCTTATAACGGTGGTTGGACAGTGTATAGGAGCTGGTAAGAAAGATCAGGCAAAGATGTATACAAAAAAGGTTCTCTGGTGGTCATATCTGGGAGACTGGGCATGCAATATACCATTATTCTTTGTTGCAGGGTTTATAGCATCATGGTTCCATCTTTCACCTGAGGCAACACATATTACAGTAACCATATTAAGATGCTTTAACGTGGTATCATTGTTTATATGGCCGCTTTCGTTTACGCTGTCGAATCCTTTAAGGGCAGCAGGGGATGTGAAGTTTACGATGACAGTCAGTATTGTATCTATGTGGCTGTTCCGTGTTGGAAGCAGCTATATATTCGGAGTTATGCTCGGAATGGGCGTGCTTGGTGTATGGATAGGCATGTTTGTTGACTGGGCGGCAAGGTCAGCGTGCTTTGTTGTAAGGTTCGTGAGTGGAAAGTGGCTAAAGAGAGGGTCGCTGGCGTAGAAAGCTAATTGATCCTGGACATTACTGGAGTAGAATTCTCAATAAGATATTGCTTGTGAAGATATATTGGAATAAACAGAAAATTAAGCAGAAGATATTGTTCCAGATTGATGGATAGTATCTTCTGCTTTATTGTTTTATAGGAAAAATTCTGAAGTCTAACTATGATGACTTAAAGGATAATATAAGTGAGGCAATATTAGAACGAGGCATGGAAGAAGATTTGGAGCAAGGTCGAAAGCAAGGATTAGAGCAAGGATTAGAGCAAGGATTAGAGCAAGGATTAGAGCAAGGTCGAAAGCAAGGATTAGAGAAGAATCAGCTAGATAATATTAAAGCTGATGAAAAAGCTAAAACTGATAGAGGAAGAGGCGATGGATATGTTTGATATAGAGGAAGAGAATAGAAACAGGTATCATAAGTTGCTTGGTGAGAAGAATTAATTTAATATGGTTAGAAACTCTTAAATTGCAGTGTACCGGTATACAACAAAAATTTAAGAGCTTTTTAATATTATTTTCATTAGTTTTGTACAAATTATCTAAAATAAAACTAGCTATACCGCCGAAAATGTTAAAAATACCCAAAAAATCATTGATTTTTGCGGATAAAAATGAGATACTAGATGCAAAGTTCGGTTGAGGTGACTTCACCGGACATAGCGGGTGTACCGTAATATTTAAGGAGGTTAGTTATGAAGAGAAAGACAAAACGCAGAATAATGGCGTTGGTTATGGCTGCTTTAATGCTTGTTGGATTAATTCCTACAGGGTTTACAGCCAAGGCAGTTTCAGCTAATACAGTTTCTAATCATATTGATGTGACACAGGGACTTAAAGCAGGAACAGTTTATGGAGATGAGTCTATTGTTAAAGTAGAAGTTCTTCAGGATATGAATGCAAAGCAGCTTGATAAGGCAGATACGATAGATGGTGTCCAGTATATGTCTTATATCCAGGCAAAGGATAATGCAAAGCCTAATAAGGGTGATGTGCCAACATCCGGAGCAGCATTTAAGATGACAGCAGTAGTAGATAGTTCAATAACATTTATTACAAAGAAAGCTGATAATAAAACATATCATTTTATAGAAGCAAACGGAGCTGATAAGGAAGTAACAGAGACTTCATTAGCGGCAGGTGCACATAAGTTTGATATGAAAGCCGGAAATACATATTATTTCTATCTTGATGGTTCAAAGCCATGTGTGTACGATATTTTATATTCTTATGAAAAGACAAGTGATTATCAGAAAGAAGAGATATCTTTATCAGATGGACTTAAAGCAGGAACAGTTTATGGTAAGGATACATTAGCAAAGCTGGAAGTTCTTCAGGATATGAATGTAAAGCAGCTTGATAAGGCAGATACGATAGATGGTGTCCAGTATATGTCATATATCCAGGCAAAGGATAATGCAAAGCCTAATAAGGGTGATGTGCCAACATCCGGAGCAGCATTTAAGATGACAGCAGTAGTAGATAGTTCAATAACATTTATTACAAAGAAAGCTGATAATAAAACATATCATTTTATAGAAGCAAACGGAGCTGATAAGGAAGTAACAGAGACTTCATTAACAGCAGGTGCACATAAGTTTGATATGAAAGCCGGAAATACATATTATTTCTATCTTGATGGTTCAAAGCCATGTGTATATGGAATAACAATCGAAGCTGGTACACCAGAACTTGACTGGGCAACAGTTGCTGCGCCAGTACTTGGTACACCTACACAGGATGGTGCAGATATAATTGTACCATATACAGCAGTTATAGGTGATGATGGTGGTGAAGCATTAAAGGTTGATATGTATCAGGGAGATAAGGTTGTTGATTCAACAGTTACAAAGGCAGCTGGAGAATCTGGCAGTGTTAAGTTTACACCATCAGCAACTGGTGATTATACATTTAAAGCTACATTATCAAGAGATGGCAAGGAAGATAAATTAAGTGAAAGTGTTGAAATGAAGGGATATGTTCTTCCATTATCTGCGCCAGCTAATCTTTTTGCTACTAATAAGGGGAATGGAAGCGTTCTTGTAGAATGGGATGCAGTATCAGAAGCTGATTCATATGAGGTTTCATACAGTCAGGATGGTTCTACATTTACTAAGGCAGGAACAACTGATAAGACAAGTCTTCTTATAAATGGACTTACAGTAGGCAAGGAATATACATTTAGCATTGTGGCTCTAAGAAAGAATCCAGAATCTTCTTCAAAGGCTGGAGTTATTAAGACAGAAGTTACAAAGGATATGCAGGCTAAGTGGGGTTCTATAACATATGGTAATGGTGCTTCAGCGGAAAAGGATCAGATCACAGGTTCAGCTATAGATGGAAAGGTAACTATCAAGAGTGCAAGCGGTAAGTTAGTACCAGCTTCATTTGATGGATTATCATTCTACTATACAGAAGTACCAGCTTCACAGAACTTCACATTAAGAGCTAAAGTAACAGTTGATTCTTGGACATTATCTAATGGACAGGAAGGTTTTGGACTTATGGCTACTGATAAGTTAGGTGGTTCTGGATGGAACAACTCATATATGGCAGTAGCTTCTAAGGCAGAATATTACTGGAATGAAGAAACACAGGAAGTAACAACAGATAATACAGCAACAAAGGTATCACAGAAGATTGGTCTTATTGCACAGGAAAAGACTGGTGTGACAAAGGATAACATTGCGGCAATCGAAGCTAACGATACTGCAACAGTACAGGCTAACTTCAAGTCATCATCATATCCACTTGAACAGAGATACCCAGAAGCTAAGAACATAATTGGTAACTCTACTAATACACCAGCAGATGCTGGAAATATTACAGAGATGTACCTTACAATACAGAAGAATAACACAGGTTATTTTGTAACTTATGAATCAGTAGATGGTTCATACACAATGACAAAGAAGTATTATGATACAAAGGCACTTGAGAGAATAGATTCAGATTATGTATATGCTGGTTTCTTTGCAGCAAGAAATGCAACAGCAACATTCTCAGATATAACATTTACAACAATTGATGCTAAGGATGATGCGCCAGCAGAAGAAAGACCAGTTGAAAAGGTAGCAGTTAATACATATGTGCAGTCTGCAACAGCAACAGGATCAGCTGACTATGAGTTCTTATTCTCAGCTAATTGTGATGGTTCATTAACAATCGAAGATGCTGATGGCAACGTTATAGCTTCAGATGTAGAAGTTGTTGCCGATACACTTGTTAAGCCAGCTAATGTAACACTTAACAAGGGTAAGAATGCTTATAAGATATACTTCACACCAGCTGAAGGATATCATCCAAATGGTGAGTATTCAGCAATGGAATCATATGATACAGTAGTTATCGATCATACAGTAACTTACAAGACATTCGGTGAGGCAGGTCAGTCTATCTGGGTTGCTCCAGATGCCAAGGGTTCAGGTGCTAAGAATGATCCTATGAGTATCTATGATGCAGTTAAGTATGTAATGCCTTCACAGCAGATTGTTCTTAAGGAAGGTACATATAAGCTTGATTCACCATTAAAGATAGCAAGAGGTATCAATGGTACAGAAGACCAGATGATTTATATGGTAGCTGACCCAGATGCAGCTACACGTCCTGTTATAGACTTCCAGGGACTTTGCACAGGTATGACTATAGGTGGTGATTACTGGTACTTCAAGGGATTTGATGTAACTGGTTCAGCAGATGGTCAGAAGGGACTTCAGGTTTCAGGTAGTCATAATACATTGGATCAGATTGAAACATATCACAATGGTAACACAGGTCTTCAGCTTAGCAGATTAAACACAACAGATACATATGCTGAGTGGCCTTCATATAACTTAATTCTTAACTGTACATCATATGGTAATGCAGATAAGGGTTATGAAGATGCAGATGGATTCGCAGCTAAGCTTACAGTAGGTGACGGTAACGTATTCGATGGTTGTATCGCTCATCATAACGCAGATGATGGCTGGGATCTTTTCGCAAAGGTTCAGACAGGTTCTATCGGTTCAGTAACTATCAAGAATTCTATAGCTTATGCTAATGGATATCTTGAAGATGGAACTAATGCAGGTAATGGTAATGGATTCAAGATGGGTGGAGACAGCATGCCTGGTTCACACGTACTTGAAAATTCAATAGCATTTGGCAATAAGGCAAAGGGTATTGATTCTAACTCTTGCCCAGATATCAAGGTAAAGAATTGTACAACAATTAATAACGAGGGTGCTAACGTAGCATTCTACACTAATTCAGCTAAGAATACAGACTTTGAAGCTACAGGATTAATCTCATTCAGAACAGCTAATGAAGATGTTGCAGAGAATATCAAGCCAGTTGGATCACAGGATACAACAAAGATATATAAGGCAACTAACTTCTACTGGGATGTAGCATCTAAGACTTCATTCAATACACCAGCAGCCGGTGAGGCAGTAACAACAGTTTCAGCAGACTGGTTTGCAAATCTTGATTACTCAGCTATCTTAAATGGTCATGTATCAGTAGCTGGTATTACAAGAAGTGCTGATGGTACAATTGCACTTGGCAATCTCTTTAAGCTTACAGATAAAGCTCCTGCAGGAGTAGGTGCTGATTTCTCACCAGAGAAGTTAACTAAGTCAGCTAATATCGCAATTGGTGCTTCAGTTCCAGTACCAACAGGTGATAAGGCTAACACAGTTCTTTATGTTGTATTAATCGTACTTAGCATTCTTGCCATCGGTGGCGTATGCTTCTATGAAGTAAAGAAAAGAAAGAATGTAGTAAAGTAAGTTTATATCCTAATATACCTAATATATAGTATAAGACAGCCGTTTTATGGATTATTCATAAAACGGCTGTTTTTAAATGTGCGGCTGCCTATGTAGCTGCTGGATATATACAAAAGAAATCCTGTATTTTATATGTTCCGCAAATTACCTAATTTTTTTAAGTGGATTTTTTAGAATTGTTGTGATAAAATCTTATATCATAAAGAAAAAGATGAATAAGATATTTTGTGAAGTATGGATGTTTCGGCGTTACGTGAATTGAATATCAGTAGAATGATCAATGGTCTGAATATATCCATAGTTAACTAGTAAAATATACTTTAGATACTTGTTTCTTAATATATAAACGGGACGAACAATACGAAAAGACAGGTAATATAGGTTAAAGAGGTGTTATTAATGAGTGAAGTTTCAACAATGGAGAGAGTTATCCGTTCAGATGTGACTATGGAAGAATGCAAGAAGATAGAAAAAGTACTTAGAAAGAATAATATATCATATTTTGAAAGGTGGAAGTTTCATAGAGGATTGTTGAGATTCCTTAATAATGATAAGAATGCAAAGTGTGATATTCTGGTACATATGGATTCATTTGAAAAAGCTAAGAATCTGTTAGAACAGAATAATTGATGAATTATAAAATGTACATTACTTATAATAATGAATTATTAATGATAAGAATGCTAAAACCACTAAAGCAGAAATCAGAAGGGCTTATTATCTTCTGTATTTAAGGCTTTGGTGGTTTTATTTTTTAAAATTCATTATGAAGAGTAGTTTATTCTTTTTAAATCATTTATGAATATTATTTTATTTTATTTTTTTGAATCTATTATGAAGATTATTTTATTCTTGTCAGCTGGATGCTTAGGAATTAAAAGTGTAGGTAGATAGTTATAAACAATAGTCAGGCAATAGATGATATAGATAAATATAGTTAAATAATAGTCAAACAATCGTTAAAATATTATCTATTGTTTTAATATTTAACCTTATATGCTAGAATAGAGTTTAGATATAATGTTTTGAGTGTTGTATCTTAGCTCTTTATTATAAGGCGCAGTTAGCGCAGAAAGCAGGTATTATATGGCATTACATGTTATGGATGAAGCCAATCGTTGTCTACAGTGTAAAGTACCACAGTGTCAGAAGGGTTGTCCGATAAATACTAACATTCCCATGGCTATAAGACTTCTTAAGGAAAACAAGCTTGATGAAGCAGGTAAGATGTTATTTGAAAATAATCCACTTACAACTGTGTGTAGTCTTGTCTGCAATCATGAAAACCAGTGTGAAGGGCATTGTGTATTAGGACGAAAGGGAGCGCCTGTCCACTTTTCTACTATAGAGAATTACATATCAACAACTTATGCTAATAAGATGACAGAAGGTCCAAAGCCTTCCAACGGCAAACGAGTAGCTATTATTGGTTCTGGTCCTGCTGGACTTGCAGCTGCTGATACTTTAAATCAGCGTGGTTATGATTGTGATGTATATGAAAGAGAAGATCGTCTTGGTGGATTATTGATGTATGGTATTCCTAATATGAAGATTGAGAAGAATATCATCGATAGACGTATTTTCAAGATGAAAGCTGAAGGTGTTAAGTTCTTTACTAATAAAGACATTACAACTAAGAAACAGGCTAAAGAATTATTAAAAGATTATGATGCTGTTATTTTAGCTGTTGGTGCTAAGGAACCTAGAGATATTAAGGTACCAGGAAGAGAAGGTAATAATATCTTCTTTGCAGTAGATTATTTAACACAGGTTACTAAATCATTATTGAATAGTGAATTCAAGGATGGTAAGTATCCTAATGCGAAAGGCAAGAATGTACTTGTTATTGGTGGTGGTGATACTGGTAACGACTGTGTAGGAACAGCTATTAGACATGGTGCTAAGAGTGTTTTACAGTTAGAAATGATGTCTGAACCACCTCTAGTAAGAGCTGATTCTAATCCATGGCCAGAATGGCCTTTGATCAAGAAGACTGATTATGGACAGGAAGAAAACATTGCTGTATTTGGTAAAGATCCTCGTGTTTATAATAGTACTGTTAAAGAGTTTATTCTTGATGCAAAAGGTAATGTGAAAGAAGCTGTTATTGTTAAATTACAGTCTGTTGTAAAAGATGGACGTCGTTCTTTTGAACAGGTTCCTGGTAGTGAAAAGAAAGTACCATGTGATCTTGTATTAATTGCAGCAGGATTTATTGGGGCTCAGAAGCCTATTATCAATGCCTTTGGTGTTGAAGTAGATGGCAGAAATACTGTTAAATGTGATGAGTTTGATCATCATACTAATATTAGTAAATTATATAGTGCTGGTGATGTTCGTAGAGGTC
>DJDY01000194.1 GCA_002435585.1 Lachnospira sp. UBA5912 | reverse complement strand
TTCGGTCAGAACTTTCTTATAGATGAAAATGTAGTTGAAAAGATTGTAAGGGAAGCCGGAGTTACGAAGGACGATTTCGTGCTTGAGGTAGGACCGGGTATCGGAACTATGACACAGATACTCTGCGAGAATGCAAGAGATGTTGTAGCTGTCGAGATTGATAAGAAGCTTATACCAATTCTTACAGAGGATACATTGTCGTGGTATGATAATGTGACAGTTATCAATGAGGATATATTAAAGCTTAATATTAAAGAGCTTGCAGATAAGAAAAATGGAGGTAAGCCAATAAAGGTTGTTGCCAACCTTCCTTACTACATAACAACTCCTATTATTATGGGACTTTTTGAGAGTGGTGTGCCTTTGGACAGCATAACTATTATGGTTCAGAAGGAAGTGGCAGACCGTATGCAGGTAGGACCGGGAACTAAAGATTATGGTGCACTTTCATTAGCTGTGCAGTATTATGCCAAGCCTAAGATTGTGCTTAATGTTCCTGCAAGCTGTTTTATGCCACGTCCAAATGTAGACTCAGCGGTAATAAAGCTTGAAAGATACCAGCAGCCTCCTGTTGACGTGCTTGATGAGCATCTTATGTTCAGGATAATAAGAGCTTCATTTAACCAGAGAAGAAAGACTATGATGAACAGCGTAGGCAACAGTGGTGAAGTCAATGTATCCAAAGAGGAGCTGCTTAAAGCGTTAGAACAGTGTGGACTTTCTGCTGCAATAAGAGGAGAAGCACTCACATTAGAGCAGTTCGCGGCTCTTACTAATGCGATAATTAATAACAGATAACAGACGGCAGATAATTAAGGCAATGAATATTTACCTCCCTTAGGACATAAGATTGATTAGTTAATCTTTATGTTCTCAGGGAGGTTTTTAAATGGCTGATTATCAACGTTTTGTGTCATATATCTATTCATATCCGGGTGGAGTTAAGGATAAGAATGTGGGTTTTGCAAAGGTTGAAGTTGTCAGGGGAGAAATCCGGTTAAATATTAATCTAAGGGGTGTATACACGGATACTCCGGAGTTGTTCGGCGTGTATCTGTTATTCGCGGGTTATAACAGCGGTGAATACCAGCTTTTAAAGGCTGGTGACTGTATGGTGCAGAATGGAATGGCTGTATACAAGGGCATATTCAACGCGTCCAACATCGATAATACAGAGTATACATTTTCGGACATATGTGGCATTGGAATAGCCAATCAGGCGGATACATTCTATATGATGTTCTCAATGTGGAAAGACGAGAGTATTAATACACAAAAAATCCACTTCGTTGACAAGGAAATGTTGATTAATGAAAGAAAAAAGGCTTTGGCTGTTGATAATTCAAAAGACATCGCCAACGCACAAGGCAATGCCAGCACTGACGTGGCAGGAAACAGCAGTGCGCAGGCGGATAATGCAGAAGATGTTGCAATTATGCAGGCAGAAGCGGTAGGTAACTGCTCAGGTCAGGGCAGTGACATAATGGAAAATAATAATGACAAGTCGAAAAGAAAGAACGCAAAGACCAGCTTTGACAAAAAAGTAGATAAATTATTGTATACAAAGCCTGATTATATTGACGCATTTGATGATGACTATCTGTACGACTGCGTAGAGGTGTCGACAGAGGTGCTTAAAGAGCTGTTGTCTATAGAAAATGATATAATAAATAACAGCTTTTTAATACACGGATATTATAATTTCAGACATCTTCTGTTTGGCAGGGTGTGTGAAAATGAGAATAACACACATTATTTTATTGGCGTGCCGGGAATGTACTGCAACAGGGAGAGGTATATGGCCTCAATGTTCGGCTTTAACAACTTTAAGAAAAGCCATAGAAGCGATTATTCCAATCCATATTTTGGATACTGGTATCAGGAGATATAGACAAAACGTCTGTGATCCTGCCATTTGCCGTTAAGCTTTACATAAGAATGTGCAATACCCTCATCAATAAAGGACAATTTGTCCATAAGGTGGAGTGAAATCTTATTGTCGGGGTGAATGTAACATTCTGTGCGGTGGATACCTAAATCGGGAATTACCGTATCAAGCATATGGGCAATCATAAGGGAAGCAAGCCCTTTGCCGCGGTTAAGGCGGTCTATTTTATATCCCATATTAGCAGATGGTGATGAGCCTCTGTTGATGTGGGATAAAGAAATAGTTCCGATAATGTAGTCGGGATTGTCATTAGATACAAGAAAAAATCTTACAAAATGCAAAGACATAAGAGCTTTGCTCTCAGCATTGAGCATATTCTTGATGAATTCTTCGGTGTAGAAAGCCTCTGGCTTATCACTTTCATATATATCAAAATCGTTGCGGTTTCTGTAATAGAAATCCAGAACATCAAGGCTTTTATCACAGCCTAATACTTTAAGCGTGTAACCGCCAAGGTTGTATTTTACGTTCATAGGTAGTCCTCCAGGTGTTAAATGCACTTTAAATAATTACGTTATCAGGTAATCCTTGAATTAACGGTTAATAAAGTCCTGCTTGTTATCTGTGTCAGAGTCTTCAGCAAGTGCCTTCTCTTTCAGCATTTTCTTTTTTTCACGCAGTTCCTTAAAGAATGAGCTTAGCATAGTTGAACACTGTTCTTCGCATACGCCCCTTACAACCTCAGCCTGATGATTAAATTGTGGCATTTGCAAAATGTTAAGAACAGAACCGGCACAGCCAGCTTTAGAATTCATTGAACCGATAACAACACGTGGAATTCTTGCCTGAATAATAGCACCGGCGCACATCTGGCAGGGTTCTAATGTCACATACAGGGTACAGCCTTCAAGCCTCCAGTCCTGCATATAACGGCTTGCTTTTTTAATTGCAGTTATCTCAGCGTGTCCAAGTGTAGTCTTGTCTGTATTACGTCTGTTATACCCTCTGCCAATAATCTTACCGTCATACACGATAACACACCCGATAGGTACTTCATCAATCTTAGCCGCTTTCTTCGCCTGTCCAATCGCCAGTTTCATAAAATGAATATCCGTATTGTCAAATTCATCATTAACCATAAAATCCACCAAAATCCAATCTATAAACACCTACGTGTTCAGTATATCAATAGCTGTGTAAATCCTGCACAGCTCATAGCTTACGCACATTATACCATAATTTTTGCGCGGTTTTCAGCGCATATAAAGTTCCATAAGGAACTTTTAAGATGAGCACTTTTGTGCTCATTATACCATAAAAAGAAATTTTTAAAAATATATTGACAAACCTGTCACTTGGTTGTATGGTTAGTTACATAAGTAATGAACCAAATAACAAACTATAATAATTAACAAAATAACAGAATGGAGAGATTGCATGCAGGAACATTTGACGCAGGAAAAATCCATATATATACAGATAAGTGAGATGATAGAAACAGACATCTGCCGTGGAATTCTGCTTGAAGAAGAGAAAGTTCCAAGCACGAATGAGCTGGCGAAGCTGTATACGATTAACCCTGCAACGGCGGCCAAAGGTGTCAACATACTGGTTGACGAGGGAATACTTTATAAGAAAAGAGGAATTGGAATGTTTGTAAGTAAGGGTGCTAAAGATATGATACTCAATAAGAGAAAAGGCGCATTTTATGAGAACTACGTCAAGTCATTGATAGAAGAAGCTAAGAGTATCGGAATAACAACTAAAGAATTAATCAAGATGATTGAAGAAAGCGAGGGTTAATATGAGCGGTCTGGAGTGTAAGAATATAAGTAAAAGCTATAAAGATAATAAGGTGCTTGATAATGTGAGCCTTAACATTGAGCAGGGAAAGATATATGGTCTTATAGGAAGAAATGGTGTTGGAAAGACAACACTTATGTCGATTATGACAGGACAAAATCCAGCAGACAGCGGAGAAGTTACATACAATGGATATCCTGTGTGGGAAAATGCGGAGGCGTTAAGCCACATATGTTTTTCAAGAGAGATTAATACCAAGAGCCTGCTTGGAATGAATAACCAGAAGGTTAAAGAATATCTCCGTCTTGCCTCAATATATTATAAGAACTGGGACAATAATATGGCAGATGAGCTTGTGAAAAGGTTCGGTATTGATAAAAAGAAGAAGGTATGTAATCTTTCAAAAGGAATGTTGTCAATGCTCACAGTAATAATAGGACTTGCAAGCAAGGCAGAGATAACAATTCTTGATGAGCCGGTAGCAGGGCTTGATGTAATAGTCAGGGAAGAATTCTACAAGCTTATTATTGATGAACAGCAGGAGAGCGGCAGAACATTTATAATATCAACACACATAATTGAAGAAGCGGCAAATGTATTTGAGGAAGTTATAATACTTAAAGACAAAGGTGTATATTTAAAGGAAAATACAATTGAATTACTTGATAAATGCCGTTATGTATCAGGTCTTGAAGATGATGTAAAAAAGGCTGTTGGCGGCTGTAGGATTATTAATGAAGAACATATAGGAAGAAGTTATGCTGTGACGATAATGCAGGAAGGTGATGGGGAGATTAGTGCAGTTCCACGTGTTACTGTACAGCCGGTTTCGCTTCAGAATTTGTTTATTGCGATATGTGGACAGCCACATATGTAAGGAGGGGTGACCTATGAATTATGGATTTGCAAGAATATTCAAAGAATCATTGTTACAGTCATTTAA
>DJDY01000109.1:7338-12072 GCA_002435585.1 Lachnospira sp. UBA5912 | reverse complement strand
TATGATGTTAATACGGTGGCAGCAGTTGGCGTAGCAGCACATGAATGCGGACATGCAATGCAGTATGACAGGGGATATTTTCCTATAAAGATAAGGTCAGTTGTTATTCCTCTTGCCAACATAGGTTCATCACTTTCATGGCCTATTATAGTGTTAGGACTTATATTCGGAGCTACAGGACTTATGCAGTTAGGTGTATTGTTATTTTCACTTGTTGTAATATTCCAGCTTCTTACACTTCCTGTAGAGTTTGATGCTTCTGCAAGAGCACTAAGAACACTGCGTGATAGAAATATGCTTGCAGGCCGTGAACTCTCTGGCGCAAGACAGGTACTTACAGCGGCAGCACTCACATATGTTGCAGCACTTGTTACATCAGTGCTGCAGTTATTAAGACTTGTATTGATTACTAGAAGGGATGACTGATTAACTCTTAAGAATTATGTTATGCCACATATTAGAAGAAAATTTAATGTTATATATATCGACTGATATTTTAATGTTAAGCAGTAGCTATAATAACAAGCAATGAGTTCATGATACGTGCTTCTGATGAATATATGAAAAAGGCAATAGCTAATGCAGATATACTTAATCGTTGTAAATCATTAAAGGATTATATGACATTCGTTAATAAGGTTCGTAGTAAAACGGATAATAATGAAGAAAAAGATGTAAGGACAGCGGTTATAGAGGCGGTGGATGAATGTATTAATGAAAACGTGTTATCAGAATTCTTTATAAAACATAGGAATGATGTGATTGACGTGAGTGTATTTGAGTATGATGAAAAAGGTGTTATGGATATTATGAGAGAGGAAGGAAAAGAAGAGGGGGTAAAAGAAGGAAAAGCGGAAGCAACAATAGAAATTTTAAAAGGTATGATGAAAAAGCTAGGAAAATCAGCAAAAGAAGTTTTGGATATGGTGGAACTGGATGAGGAAGAAAAGAAAAAGCTGATGGATAAGCTTGGATAAGAAAAGTTAATAGCAATGAAGTTATTCATAGTCCGTCAATTTTAAATTAAAAGATGCAGGTGTTTAATTGGTAAGCAAAATTATTTTTGCTATAAATTGAATGCCTGCATCTTTTTATGTATAATATAATCTGATTATATGTATGGTTGCATGAGTGACATATATGCATAAGTTAAATGAGAGAAAAAGTTAATAAACGGGAGAAAATTATGAATAATATCAGAGAGCACAAATATGAGCTGGTACTTATATTAATTGTATTAGTACAGGTTATATATATATCCTGTATGTTTGGGATTAATAAGCAGGGATTTCATTCGGATGAAATATGGAATTATGGATTTGCTAATAGTACGGAGGGAGCACATTTATATCAATCGGATAAAGGGTATATACCTAAAAATCTGAATTCATGGCAGAGTTCAGAAAATTTTAGAAAATATATTACAGTTGATAAGGATGAAATATTTAATTATTCTTCGATATATTGGAATGCTGAATGTGATTTTAACCCACCATTAGGATATATGATGTTGCATTTTATATGCTCTCTTTTTCCGGGAACATGGTCGAAATGGTATTGCTTTGCACTTAATATAATGTGTTTTGTAATAATGCAATTATATTTATATAAAATAGGTTACTCGGTGACTAAAGATAAAAAAGTTGGCTTGCTTACAGTTTTATTTTTTGGATTTACTATGGGAGCAATTAATATAACGATCTTTCTAAGAATATATGCACCTGCAACTATGTTTGGAGTCATGCTTATGTACTATTCGCATATGTTGTTTGATTTAAAGGATGATGGTTTAACACATAAGGACGTATATATTAAGTTATTTTTCGTAACATTAGCTGGTAGTTTTACATTACATTTCTTTTTAGCATACGCATTTATTATAGCGGCTATGTATAGTATATATTATTTGTTTACAAGGCATTTTAAACATTTTTGGACGTATGGTATAACTATGACATTAAGCGTTTTGTTATCAATAATTATATTTCCATCTACAATTAGACATACTACAGGAATTGGTGGAGAACAGGTGTTATCGTATATGAGTAAAAAATATTCATTTGCATGGCAGAATAAGATATATTGGGCTTACCTTACAAATGATTTATTTGGAATACATAACTCAATTTGGAAGACCATGACTGGGGTATATATCGCATATGCGGTAGGAATAGTTTTGTTTATAACATTGCCGTTATGCTTTGTATTTAGGCATGAAAAATGGCTGAAAAAAGTGTTTTGTTGGGTGAAAAATAAAGCAATAGAAATATTTAGAAGCATAAAAAAATGTTCATATTCTCTGGTAGTAATGATTGCTGCGGTTGTATTTGTTATTGTAATAGCGGCAGCGAAAACATCGGTAGGGGGAATGGGACGTTATTGTACAAGATATATATTTATGATATATCCTATAATGGCTTGTTTTTCTATTATAATTGTATGGTATATTATTTCATACATAGTAAGAAAAATAAATATTAAGATGGTTCTTTGCGTGATATTGAGCTTAATATTTGTGATACTTAGTAATATATTGGCACCTAAAGATTATTATTTTAAACATTATGAGGATGGAAAAACATTAACCATGCTTGAGAATAATGCAAATTGTATAATAGTTACAAGTCAGATGTGGTTGTTTACTTGCTATGCTAATGAATTATATAATACACAAAATTACTATGTGTCTGATTATGAAAGTACATTATTAGACACATATGAATCAGAATATATTAATAATAATGATCCATTGTATCTAATATTAGATGTTTCAAAAATGGATGGAAATGATAGTTTATCATTTATGGGGCAAGTTGTGATAAATGAAAATTTAAATCAAAAGCAATATTTTAGTGAAGATTATTTGGATTATTTTAAAGATATTAGTCCATTAAGGAAAGTGGATTATGTAGGAACTGATGCGGTATTTGGAAGAATGGTGAAAATATATAGATTGAATTGATAGTGATAATGAGTGTATTTGATTAAGATGAATAAGAGAAAATAAGCAATAAATGCTCTTTTAATAAAAAAATAAGACAAAATTGTTTTAAGTAAATGGGAAATTTTACATAAATTGTAAAATATGACAAAAAACACTTAAATTTTCATAAAAAATATGTTACAATGCGCTTAATGAAAAACATAATTAACTTACTATATACAATTTATGTCTTAAGTACTGTACTTATAGTACTCAAGTACCTACATAACACGAAATGGGGGATAAGAGATGATTGCAATATATATTATTAAGTAATAGAATTAATAATAGTTAATTATTACATATACAATTAATCAAGAGGGGTTGTTATGGCAACATATACATACACAGCTGTCGGTAAAGATGGCAAGGACAAGAAAGGACAGATAGAAGCAGAGACAAGGGATGAAGCTGGTAGAAAGTTAAAAGAACAAGGCTTTACTCCTATGACTATAAAAGAGCAGAGTGCACTTGATAAGGATATAGAGATTCCTTTCCTTACTAAGAAAAAGGTTAAGCCAAGAGATATGAGCGTATTCTGCAGACAGTTTGCAAGTATACTTAATGCAGGTGTCAGTGTTGTTAATGCACTTGAGATGTTGGCAGAACAGACAGAAAACAAGCATCTTAAGAAAGCTATTATGAATGCCCAGTCGGGAGTAGAAAAAGGTGAGACACTATCAGATTCTATGAGACAGGATTCAGAAATATTCCCATCTATCCTTATAGATATGGTTAAAGCCGGTGAGGCATCAGGTAGTCTTGAGAATGCTCTTACACGTATGGCTATTCAGTTTGAAAAACAGGCTAAGACACAGGGCATAGTTAAGAAAGCTATGATGTATCCATGCGTGCTCCTTGTAGTTATGGTAGGCGTTATCATAGTTATGCTTACATTCGTTATACCGAATTTCGTATCTATGTTTGAAGACCTGGATTCAGATCTTCCAGTTATGACAAAAGCCGTACTTGGTCTTAGTAACGCTGTTATGAATTACTGGTACATAATAATAGCTGTTATAGCAGCTATAGTAGTTGGCTATAAGATGTATGTTAAGACGGATGCAGGAAGACATAATGTAGACAGGCTTAAGATTAAGATTCCAGTATTCGGAGTCTTGCAGACCAAGACAGCATGTGCAAGTTTTGCAAGAACATTAAGCACATTACTTCAGGCAGGTATGCCTATGATAGAAGCTATAGATATATCAGCATCCACTATGACGAATGTACTGTTTAAGGATGCACTTATGAAAGCAAAGAGTGGTGTGGCACTTGGACTTCCACTATCTAACCAGCTTAAAGCATCGCAGATATTTCCACCTATGATAGTCCATATGGTAGGTATCGGTGAGGAAACAGGTAACATAGAAGAAATGCTTACTAACTCAGCAGGTTACTATGAGGAAGAAGTAGAAGTACAGACACAGACACTTACAGCACTTATGGAACCAGCTATCATAGTTATCATGGCACTTGTTGTAGTAGTGCTCATACTTTCTATATACCAGCCTATGATACAGCTTTACAACACATTGGGTTAAGTACATATATGATAATACATTATAATACATTATGTACACAGGATTACGTATATGATCAGTATGGCGGTGAAAAGCCAGCTGAATTATATAAATATATTATTATCAAAGGGAGATAAAGAACATGAAAAAGACACAGAAAAGACTTGGTAACAAGGGTTTCTCTTTAGTTGAGCTTATCGTTGTTATCGCAATTATGGCAGTACTCGT
>DJDY01000109.1:2600-7265 GCA_002435585.1 Lachnospira sp. UBA5912 | reverse complement strand
TACTCGTTGGTGTACTTGCTCCAACACTTATTAAGAATGTTGAGAAGTCAAGAGAATCTACAGATTTACAGAATCTTGATTCATTAAGAGGAGCAGTAGTGACAGCATTATCAACAGAATCTGTTGCATCAGAAACAGGAGATGGATACACATTTACATATGATACAAATGGAAAACCAGCATCAACAATAAAAACAAATATGTCAAATGAACTTAATGATACCTTACCAAAGGGAGTAGCAATGAAGTCAACATCAGGTAAAAAAGGAACAGTTACTGTTGAAATTAATAAAGGAGTTGTAACTGTATCTGTTAAAGATGCTAGTGGCGTTGTAACAGCTGATAAGTCAAAAATGGAAATGAAGGCAGAATAAATATAAAAGGTTGAACATACCATGCAATACGAACTACCAATCTACGTCATAATATTCCTCTACGGTATCGTAATAGGAAGTTTTTTGAACGTACTTATATATAGATTACCATTAAAAGAGAATATAGCGACGGAAAGCTCGCATTGTATGTCATGTGGTCATAAGCTCCAGTGGTACGATTTAGTACCACTGGTAAGCTACATGGTACTGGGCGGAAAGTGCCGTTATTGTAAGACAAAGATATCACCACAGTATCCTATCATAGAGGGTATTAATGGTGTTATGTATGTCATCATATTTTTAGTGAATGGACTGAATATCATATCAGGTCTGATGTGTCTGGCATTCTCGATGTTTCTTGTTATAACAGTTATTGATGAGAGAACACAGGAGATACCATTCGCACTTAATGTAGTAATAGGAGTCCTCGGTATAATAAGAATACTTTTTAACAGAGAACACCTATTAGATTATCTAATAGGCTTTTTTTGCGTAAGTGGGTTTATGCTGGTGCTTCTTATTATAGGAAGAGCCATAAAGGGAGTCGATGCATTTGGCGGAGGCGATATCAAGCTTATGGCAGCAGCGGGATTGTTTGTCGGATGGAAAAACGTTATACTCGCATTTTTACTGGGCTGTATTCTAGGTGCAGTCATACATGTTATAAGAATGAAGGTCAGTGGCAGTAAAAGAGTACTTGCTTTCGGGCCATATTTGTGTGCAGGGCTTACTATAGCCATGCTTTTTGGTACGAATATAATTAACTGGTACATATCAATGTTTTAGAAAACAGAGATTAATATTAAAAATAGAATTAGTGTTATAAAAAAGAGAAATTGATGAAAAAATAGATATCAGCCAGTATTTATATATAAATAAGATGTCAGGATTGGAATATTAAAGCTTTAAAATATAGTTATTAAAGAAATGACAGCTTTACAATATGTTAAGGGGAGAGGAGACTGTTTTATTATGGCAGTTAAAGTTAGCGGCAAGTATATAAGCATAAACATTAACAGCGAATACATCAAGTTATGCGAAGCAACCAGAGGTGTTAAGACTACTACAGTTCATAAGGTTGTTACTGTTCCAACACCAGATGGTGTATACAGTGATGGTGATATTCTTGATGTAAAGAAACTTGCCAGGGTTATTAAGTCGTCACTCGATGACAACAGAATGAATTCTAATGATGTTGTATTTACAATATCATCTAATAAGATAGCTACTAAGGACGTAGTAGTTCCTGATGTCAAGGAAAACAAGCTTGATAAGATTATCGAGACTAATGCATCAGAGTATTTTCCGGTTAAGATTGAAGATTACATAGTGCAGTATTATACACTTGAAAAGGTGGAAGAGGAAAATGTAACCAGGCAGAGAGCTATGGTTGTTGCTGCGCCAGCAAGGATGATAGATAAATACTATGAGCTTGCTAAAGATATGGGACTTAAGGTTGCATATATAGATTACGTTGGTAACAGTATCTATCAGCTGGTAAAACAGCAGATAGATAAAAGCACGAATATAGTTATATCTATAGAAGAGGATTCAACTCTTGTAAGTATATTTAAGAATGGTTCTATGCAGCTGCAAAGAAGCGTGCATTATGGCAAGTCACTTATGGTTCATACAGTTATGGAACAGTATAAGCTGGATTATAATGCTGCACTTCATAAGCTGCAGTCAGAGTATCTTCTTGGAAAGTCTGTTGATTCCAATGATGTTACAGAGTCTGTGAGAGCTCTTATCAGCAACATAAGCAGAATAACAGATTACTATGTATCAAGGAATAATACACCTATAGAGAAGATATATGTTATAGGTAATGCAACAAGTATAAGAGGTTTTAATAAGCTGTTATCTAACGAGTTCAATATGGAGATTATACCTGTTGAAAGTATTGATGGTGTTCTTACAGATAAGAGAACTTATGTCGATGAAAGTTCTCTTACATCATATACAGCTGCTATAGGTGCTTTGATTGCACCAGTTAACTTCGTGTCACAGGCAAAGAAGGAAGAAGATAAGAAGAAAGATACA
Source organism: Lachnospira sp. UBA5912 (assembly GCA_002435585.1). Classification (GTDB taxonomy): domain Bacteria; phylum Bacillota; class Clostridia; order Lachnospirales; family Lachnospiraceae; genus Lachnospira. The sequence continues at coordinate 4,848 of DJDY01000109.1, read as the reverse complement.
GGAAAAGGCATGGCAATTGTTGTTGTAGCGGCAGTTGCAGCATCACTTCTTCTTGTTTTAGTTCCAGGTATACAGCTTATATTCTCTAACATTCAGGTTGCAGCACTTAATAATGATGTCAAGAAGCTTCAGCCTATTGAAGATATAGTTAACAAGTACTATGAAGCCAAGGATGAGAATACAGATGTTAATGCATTTAAGACACAGGCTTCCAACAACAACGATTCTGTTGATACATTTGTAAGTGAACTTGAGAATAAGGTACCTAGTGATGTGACTATAACAAGTATGAGCGTTACATCTGGCAACGTTGCAATAAGTGGTACAGCCTCAAGCAAGTCTTCACTAGGTATGCTTATATTACAGCTTAAGTCCATACCAACAGTATCTAACGTGATTGTTTCTAATGAAACAGAGAACAGGGATAATACAGGTACTATACAGCTGACATTCTCTCTTAGCTGTTCGTTTGGTGATATAAAGGGTGCACAGGGAGGTAATAAGTAATGAAAGAAAAGTTAAAGAATAGCCTTACCATATCTGAAAGAGATAAGAAATTACTCGTATATGTGTTTGCATTTCTTATTGTTTTCCTGGCTTACTTTGTTGGCTACCAGAATCTGTCAGCTTCACTTGATACGTCTTCTAAGCAGGTAACAGAGCTTACAAGAAAGAAGAAAGATCTGCAGGCAAAGACAGATAATAAGGCAAAGTATGAATCTGATACATTATCATTAAAGAGTGAGTCAGACAGACTGTTCAAGAGTTTTGAGAATGGCACAAGCCAGCCGGCAACACTTCAGTTTCTTAACTCTATAGAAAGTTCAACTGGAGTATGGGTAAAGAGTATAACATTTTCTGACCCAGTTGCTGTGTATACGTTTGGGCAGAAGGCTTCTTCTAATCCATCGAATACATCAGGCTCATCATATCAGACTAATAATGTTGGGTATAAGGAAACTATTAATGTATCATATGAAGGTACATATGCTGAATGGAAGAATTTCCTTGGATTTATCAATAACTATGATAAAAAGAATACTATAGAAGCAATAACAACTACTTATAATGAAGCTACAGATGCAGTTACTGGAACTATGACACTTTCATTATATTCTATAAGCGGTAACGGCAGGGATTTTGAGGAACCTAAGTTTGACTTAAAGACTGGTACAGATAATATATTTGCCAAGCCTGCACAGTAGGAATTAAGTTGTATGATATGTGGTTTAAACGTAAGATTTAAATATAAGATTGTTGATTGGATTATCATGAAGTGGCGGCTGGTTTTAGCTGTATAGAATAATGATTGCTGGTAAGAAATATGGGATAACAGAAGGGATGAATCATGGGAAGAATTAAAGATAAGGTGTCTTTACATAAAAGAAAACTGAATAATGCAGGTTTCTCGCTTGTTGAGGTACTTGTAGCAATGGCAGTTCTTGCTATTCTTTCCATTCCTGTTCTTAGTTCTTTCTCCAATGCAGCGAGGATTAACCACAAGGCACGTAAAGAAGAGAGTGCCAACACAGTTGCCTCAGATATAGTAGAACAGTTTAAGTCTGTAAGTATGAGTGAGATTCTTAATTCATATGCCGGAAAGTATACAGAAGGAGCAGAAGGAAAGTATACATTTACAGAAAACAGAACTGGCACTAATGGTGAGAACTATAAGGTGGTAACGGAACTTGAGCCAGGCAGATATAAGGCTGGTGATGATGAAGATAATAATTATAATAATAATATTAATTCTTATGTTAACTCGGTTAAGAATTTCGTATTAAGGGAAGACCTGTATAGTTATGATGCAGAGGCTGAGAAGAAGTTTGCGGAGATATACAAGACAGGCTTTGATAAGAATAAGATAACCAAGGTTACTAACATAAAGGTTGAGGTTAAGCATAGTGAGTCACAGGAAAATGCAGTATCTGGAGCTGTTGAAGATGGTATAGATGCCTATTATCAGAGGGTTACAGTAGGCTTTGAGTACAGATATGATAACAATGAGGCTAATGTGTTCAGACCAGATGATATCATATATCCTAACAATTATTTCAGGGCAGCGGCAAGTGGCAGTAATTCTTATAAGATATCTACAGCCATGTCTGATAATCTTAAGGATGTATATATATTCTATGCACCTTATGACAAGTATTCGCATATAACTGTTGATGGAGATGGAAGCAAGTATTATTCGTCTGATAAGATTAATATAACATATGATTACAGTAACGAGGCTTATGTAAGA